>JBIJBR010000128.1:0-5206 GCA_044345135.1 Vampirovibrionales bacterium | reverse complement strand
CAAAAGCTTGGATCCCTTTCATCAAAGCCACAAAGTCTGTCGGTTGATTCCCCACTTGACACAGGTATAAAGCCCCATAGGGATTAGCCAATTCAAAAGAAAGCCCGTGATGCTCTTCTAACTCTTCGGCCCACGCGTCGCCTTCTACATAGGCATGACGCAAGTAAAGTCGTAAGCGATCCACCTCCACCGTATCATTCCCAGAAGCGCTTTCTAGCAGACGAAAGGCCGTTAATCCCTGTAAGCGTTGACGTAATGCCTTGACACTTCGCCATAAGGCTTGTCGTTGGGCTTGGCCTGCTTCAGACGCGAGCCACGCACTACTTAAGTCTAAACTCGCGAGTAATAAATAATTAGGACTCGTACTTTGTAAATGATTCAAGGCTTCTTGCACCCGATTCGCTGACAATAGGCTCCCCTGTGGTAAATGCAAGACCGCCGACTGTGTCAAGCTTCCCGCATTTTTGTGAAAACTTTGAATCACCGCGCTCACCCCCGAAACACGTGTTGCAGAAGCAGGCGTACTCGGTACATGCCCAAACAAAGACCCATGGGCTTCATCCACCACCAAAGTCAAGCCACGGGCTTGGCACCACGACGCGATGGCAGAGATATCACTGACAATCCCTTCATAGGTGGGAGACGTCACCAGCACGCCTTTCGCCTGAGGATGCGATTGATAAGCCTCTTCGAGCGCTTCGACAGAAACGGCTCCCCACAACCCCCAGTCCTGTTCCCAAGTCGGAGCAAACCACGCAGGTTGCAAGCCCGTCATCACCAAGCCTGCCATCACTGCCCGATGCACATTACGCGGCAGTAAAATCAAATCCCCAGGGGAAAAGGCGCTCATCAAGGCCGCGTGAATCCCCACCGAAGCACCATTGACCAGATAAAAACTATACGCCGCCCCACAACGAAAGGCCGTCAAAGCTTGGCTTTCCGCAATCACGCCCTTCGGCGTTGAAAGAACGTCTAAGCCTTCTAACTCCGTTACATCATGGCACAATAAAGATTCCGTCAAGCCAAGGGCTTGGGCCTTAAGCGCTAGTTCTCCCACCCAAAAGGCTTGTCCCGCATGAGCAGGCACATGAAAACGCTTTCGCTGTTGACTTGCATAATGCAAAAGTGCCTCCACAATAGGGGTGCTGGGCTGAACTTCTAAAGGCGGAATCAACACCATGATTACCCTTCATTCAAAACAGGTTGAAGCGGAAGTGTAAAACCAAACGTAGAGCCCTTACCTTCTTCACTGGTGACAAAAACAGTCCCCCCATGGTGCTTTTCAATCGTAAGCTTCACCAAATGAAGACCCAAACCCGTGCCTTTAACCGTATGCACTTTATTTTCTACCCGATAAAAACGGTCAAAGACATGGCCCAAATGTTCCGCCGAAATCCCAATGCCCGTGTCTTGAATACTCACCGTCACCCCACGACGATCGGGCGTGACTTCCGCTTTGACTTTAACATGGCCTTTTTCAGACGTGTATTTAATCGCATTCGACAATAAATTAATCATCACTCGCTCTAAACTATTGGTGTGCATGTACACGGCAGGCAAGTCACTTTCAATCGCGCTACTTAAGGTAATCTGTTTTTGTTGAGCCAAGACCTTCACCGACTGTAAAGTTAAACTAATTAAAGGCCCCAAGGCATCCCATTCTTTTTCTAAATGCACTTGGCCTTCATCCAAACGAGAAAAATCTAAAATGTCATTCACCAACTTTTTCAAGCGTTCCGTTTCCACATGTAAGGTTTCAAAAAATTCATTTTGCGTGGGCACATCCAATTCATGACGATGATGAAACAAGGTATCCACATAACTTTTAATGGTCGTGACAGGCGTTCGTAATTCATGTGACACATTAGAAATAAAAGCCGTTTTAAGCTTATCGACTTCACGTTCACGGGTAATATTATGCATAATCAATACATAACCCCCTGTCTTTATATCTTCTTTAAAAGAACGGGTGGCTTGCCGAAGAGGCGCAATAATAATTTGTAACGCCAATTGAGGACGTATTTCCAAGACTTGACTAAAGGGCGCCATAAACCAAGTGTCGTCCCCTTCTGGTGTTGTGGCAGAAAGCGTGGTCAACGACGCCTTAAAATCAGCCACCATGGCCGCGAAAGGACTCCCGCCGTGGTCGTCCTGATAATGTAAAATTGATTGCCCTAAAGACTCCTGTGACGACTGTAAATCAAGCAACCACACGGCCGCGTCATTAATAAAAACAACTTCGTCTTGTTCTCCACAGACCACGACACCGTCCACAATAGACTGTAAGCTGGCTTCAAGTTTTCGTCGTTCAAATAAAATCGTTTCAATGTTATGGTCTTCATAAATTTTTAAGCGACGAGACATCTCGTTAATGTCTTCAGCCAACTGTCGTTGCAGGCCTGTAAAATGTAAGGCAGGCAAACGGACTCCAAATTCTCCTTTAGACAAACGTTGCACCGCATTGACAATCAATTCCAACTGCTTCATCCAGACATAAGTCATCACCATAATGACCAAAACACTTAAAATCCAAGCCGAGGTAAATGGCACAATCAAAATGGGCTGACTCAGTTTTTGCAAACCCTTTAAACGCTGACCCGTTTGCGTCATCACCACTTGCCCAAGTATTTGTTGCGTTTTAGGATGCCGTAAAGGCACCGAATACTGCGTGCTTTTATTCAGGGACTCAAAGGTCACATCCTGCCGCTTGACCCCGTAGATTAAAGCATTTTTACTATTATAGAAGCGAAGGCTTCCCACTTCCGCATTGCTTTGAATCACCCGATACGAAAATTTCTTTAAAGCAGGCTTGATGAAAGCATCGGTACTGAGCAAATCAGCACTTTCAATGGCAAGCAGGTGAACTAAACTCGTCCCATAACGTTCGTCATCTTCCATTAAGGCTTTTTTGTAGTAAAAATTCAAGCCCCCCCCTAAGCTCGCCAAAATGGAACTGAGCAGCACTAAGACCCCAAAGATAAGAATTTTTTCACTTTTCATGCCTTGGTAAGACACGCGTCCAGATTCTGAAGGCTTTGCGGTGGGTTCGTTTTCTCCAACCGTAGAGGCGGGCAAGACCACCGCCACAGTGTCCAAAGTGGATTCAGCATCCAACAACCCTTCAGGAGGCAAAAAGGTAGGTGGGTTAGATAAATTGGATTGAGGCCGCCATCTCATACAGCAAAGATACTCCACAACATCGGACAAAAAACATCAAGCAAATAGACATGCTAACCTCAGTGTAAGCCCTAAGTCCTTATTTGGTCTAGAGCGTCTGTAAAAAACCACGGCTGGCACTTAATAGTAACTGATACACCTGTTCAAAACCATCTTGACCCCCATAGTAAGGGTCAGGCACCTCCGTTTCGATCCAATCGTCTTGACTGTAATCCAAAAACAAGGTCAGCTTTTGAGCCAAATCAGGCGTGGGAGCAAGCAGGGAGGCATCTCTAAGGTTTCGTTTGTCCATCACTAGTAAATAATCAAACGCGTGAAAATCATCCGCCGTCAGTTGCCTCGCACGCTGATCACTAAGATCAATGCCGTGGGCTTGAGCCACTTCAATCGATCGGGCATCAGGCAAACAACCAATATGATAAAAATGAGTCCCCGCCGAATCTACATGAATTTCAGACGAGCGCCCCGCTTCAGCCACCAAGGTCTTTAAGAGGCCTTCCGCCAAGGGGGAACGACAAATATTTCCCATACAAATCATCAATACTTTAATCATCCGTTGCGTCCTTATACATACTTAATACTTGATTTTATAAAAATAAGCCCTAGGTCGTGTTGACATTTGGTTAAGAAAGGAGGAATTTCAAGGAAAAGCAAACGGCTTTTAAGGCGTGTACATAAACGACCATAACGCAAAAAACGGCTTGTTTTGACATAGAATTACCCTTTATAAGCTGAATGTCAACATGAGCTAACAGGATTTGGCATACGCCGCAAGACTATACGCACACTGAATACTTTGGTACACATATTTAATTTGTGCGCTCAGGTCTCGACACACCTGCAAGGGAGCCTTCGGGAGACGTACCTGAGTCCCTGTCACGCGTTCACTTAAAGGCAAAAGGGACACCACATCCGCAACCAAAGGAGAATGAAACTGTATGACCACGTCTAACGGTAAGGGTTCATCTCCCCAGCATGAAGAGCGCTCAAAATCAGCAGAAGGACGGCTTTGCATAGAAATAAGCTGTTGAAATACTTCCGCCAAATGAGCCTCCGCATCAGGAATGCCTTGAATACATTGCCAACCTCGTCCTTTTTTTGAAGTCACATGCGTCCCTGCACTTAAATAGAGTCCTTGGGCGTGGAGTGCTTCTAATTCTTGAGCCAAGGCGTCATCGCCGTACGTCAATAAAACAGGGACGCCATACCCCAGTTCAGACAATAAAATACTGAGCCCTGCTTCTCCTAAAGACACCCCATTGATTTGAAGGTCGGCGACATCGTCCGTAAAGGTGTGAGCCAAAGGCGCATGAAGTGCCCCTGCCTTGGCATGATAACCCAATAAAATAGTCGCATCAAAAGAGGCATCCAGCCCCGCCATCATCCCGTAGGCTTTGGGCTTGCCTGAAATAAGTTCCACCTGTGGCGGTAGTCTCCAGTCTGAAAGAAACAGGTTTGTCATACTGGCATGCGCATCATTCATCAGTACACGACAAGGCGCAGAAGAGTCTAAACAGTCAAACAGCTGATGAAGCGTGGTTTTCATTTGCTTTAAAGCCATTTGAAAGCCGTGAAAATCAGAAGCGTGCTGTGGAAAGGCCTGTCGGGCATGACTAATTCCTGTAAAGCCTTCAAGATCTAAAGAAATGTAATAGGAACGCATCATCACCCCGTCGCTTTCTCTATTGAATAATGAATTTAGTGGAGATATGAATCACTTCACCCCTAAAGGGCATGAAACATCGTTATCATACCATTATAAAGCCCTAAGTTTATCTTTTTTCTAGAGAGAGTAAAGCAAACATGGTGGCCTTTAAACTCATCAAAACCAAATAAAAGCAGATGTTCGTCATCTTAAAAAATATCAAAAACGAACCCCTTGCTTTTAAAACGCCGCCTTCGTCACCCATGGAAGAGGAGACTTATCTACCGTGTCGCCCTATTACCTTTCTTTATCTAGAATGACAACGACCATAAGCTTTACAGTACTATTGGGTGTCCTCCTTTTTAGCGTCACAGGGTGTGGATC
>JBIJBR010000051.1:0-9083 GCA_044345135.1 Vampirovibrionales bacterium | reverse complement strand
ACTATGCGTTTCAGACCATGAATCTGCCTAAAGTGGTGGTGGCTCATTTTGATGACAACGTCAAATCCGCGCTGATCGTCAAAAAACTGGGCTTTCAAGAAACAGGTCGCTTTGTCGTCAAGCATAGAATCATTGTGGGATACGAACAGTTGAATCCGAATCACCACAGTCTTTAAAAAACCCTTAAAAACACGCTTTAAAAAATAGGGTTAATGTCTTCCATCCGCACAATGCCTTGGCGCATGGCAAACACGGCGGCTTGGGTTCGGTCATCCACACATAATTTTTGCAAAATACTATGCACATGGGCTTTTGCTGTGGCTTTGGTGATCACACATTTTTCAGCGATATCCGCATTAGAAAAGCCTTCCACAATCAATTTCAGCACTTCCATTTCTCGAGGCGTCAAGGGACAATCCATCGTTTGATTCGGCGCATGTGGGACAGGAAGACCTACCACTGTATGCGTTTTTTGATTCGTGGTGAGTGTTTTTTCAGCCCCTGCTCCTAAATGAGGCAAGCCCTGAAAGCGGCCCAACACCAAGCGCGCGATACCTGGGTCTAACCAACTGGCCCCTTCGCTCACGGTATTAATCGCCGTTTTTAAGGTTTCAAAGCTCGCGCCTTTCAAGCAGTAAGCATCCGCTCCTGCCCCCAAAGCGGCAAACACATCGCCCGCTTCATCTTTAGACGTCAGCATCATAACTGGCACCTGCGGAAACTGAAGCTTAATCTGCTGTGTGGCTTCAATGCCGTCCATGTCTGGCAAGCCAATATCCATCAAAATTAAATCACATTTGCCTTGGTATTGATTCACGACTTTCAAGGCTTCTTGCCCTGTTTCAGCTTCAGCAATCACGGTATAATGGGGTTCTTGCTCAAGCATCAAACGAAGTCCCAAACGCGTCATTTGGTGATCTTCCACCAAGATTAATCTGATTTTTTGCATATCTGTAGAAGCATCCGTGGCAAGCATAATATTTCCATTTCTTCTCTGTCTATTATTGAAGCGCAAAGCCTGTAGAGTTGAAATCAGTATATCACAGTTCAAGTCAAAGACTTAAAAAGGGCGTGCCAAAACAAAAAGTCTCCTTTAAACTAAGGAGGCTGACCCCATGATAAAAGGAGCCTCTCGTGACGATTTCTTTTCTAGAGCAACTCAATCGCCTCAACATTGAACGCTTACGCTTGGGGACTGAAAATGTTTTAAATATTTTAGAACTTTTGGGCTATCCGCAAGAAATCACCCCCACCATCCATATTGCGGGAACCAACGGCAAGGGAAGCGTCACCCATATGACGACTGCAGGGCTACTCAGTCAAGGCTTAAAAGTGGGAAGCATCCACAGTCCGCACCTTGTTCATCCGCGTGAACGCATTTGCCTGAACAATGAACCCCTTGCTGAAGAGGCCTTTAACCGCTATGGTCATGGCTTATGGACGCGTTTAACACAATGCTTAGGCCCCTTCAAAAGCGAAGACTCGGAATGGCCGACTTATTTTGAATTCATGGTGATTTTGGCCTTTGTCGTCTTCAAAGCCGAACACGTGGATATTACCGTGCTTGAAACAGGACTGGGGGGGCGTTTAGACGCCAGTAACGTAGTCTCTCAACCCATTTTAACCGTCATTACCAGCATTGGTTACGACCACATGGATCGCCTCGGGGACAGCCTAGAAGCCATTGCCTTTGAAAAAGCGGGCATTTTACGTGCAGGAACCCCCTTGGTCCTCGGGCCCGCCATTCCTGAAGACGCCCTCAACGTGATTCATCAAGTCGCCACGCAAACGCATGTGGAATCCATTATTGAAACCACCCACGATGTATTGACGGTTGAATCCGCCTTAACGCCTCAGCACACCCAACAAATCCGTAATATGGTCAGTGGAGAACGGATCGAACTGGGGCTTTTAGGTGGGTATCAAGTCCAGAACTTGGCGACCGTTTTAGGCATTTTAAGCGTTTTACAACGCCAGCAAATCGTCAGCGATACGGCCGTCTTTCGCGACGCTTTAGCCCACTGTCAGTGGAAGGGACGTTTTGAATATCGCCCTACGCTGGACTTACTGCTAGATGGAGGACATAACGAAGATGGCTTCAACGCCATCGCCCAAGGCTTGGCAGAAACCTTCCCCACTCAGCATTTATATTGGATGCTTGCCCTACGTCAAAACAGACCTATTTCCCTATTGATTAAATTATTAGAAAAATTTGCCCACCGCACGCAAGCCATTTTCATCACATGTCCTCGTCACGAAAATCCACACCTATTTCATGCCCCTCAACTGTTACGACAACAGTTACGAAATAAGCTCCCTGCCTTAGCCCATCAACCCATTTGGGCCAGCAGTGACCCGCAAACGGCGTGGTGGATGCTAGAGCGTTTGATGAAAGGACAGGCCTCTGACATACGAAAGAGCACTCCTCCCCTCACCGTGGTGGCAGGGTCGCTTTATCAGCTCGGGGATTTATACGAAATTTTATAAGCCCTCTTTATAGGCCTTTACTCAAACATTTGAGACCTCAGCCCTTGGAAGACGATAAAAACTAAGGATAAAGCCCTCGAAGTTTCTTGGCTTCTGCGACACGGCCCACGCCAATCATCATGGCAGCGGTTCGAGGTGACACCTTTTTTTCCAACGCGGTATGAAACACTTCGTCAAAGGCTTTGGTCATTAAAAAAGTTAATTTATCGGTGACTTCACCTTCGGTCCAAAACAGATGTTGAATGTCTTGCACCCATTCAAAGTAAGACACCACCACACCCCCTGCATTGGCTAAAATACCAGGAATCACATAAATGCCTTTTTCATCCAAAATATGGTCGGCCTCCGTGGTGACAGGGCCATTGGCCCCTTCCGCCACAATCTTCGCGCGCACCCGATCTGCATTTTCTGCCGTAATACAATTGGCCACGGCCGCAGGCACCAAGACATCCACCTCCAACTCAAAGATCGCTTTTAAATCTAGCGACTCCCCTGGTTGATATCCCTCCACAGAACCCTGTTCTCGCACGTAGGCTTGAAGCTTCGGTACATCAATGCCCGAAGGGTCGTAGATACCGCCTTTAACATCGGTAATAGCGACAATTTTATAGCCTTTTTGGTGTAAGAATTTTGCAGTAATGCTTCCCACATTGCCGAAGCCTTGAACGGCAACGGTGGGATGCTCAGCCTTAATCCCCAAACGCTGAACGGCCAAATCAACCGTCAAGGCCACCCCACGACCTGTGGCTTCCACACGTCCCAAAGTTCCCCCTACACTAACCGGTTTACCTGTCACCACGCCAGGGACGGCATAACCAATAAAGTTGGAATAGGTGTCCATCATCCACGCCATAATTTTTTCATTGGTATACATGTCTGGCGCGGGAATGTCTTTTTCAGGGCCAATCATGGATAAAATTTCCGTCGTATACCGCCGTGTTAAGCGTTCGAGTTCATTTTCGCTCATTTCTTCAGGGAAACAACAAATTCCACCTTTGGCGCCACCGTAAGGCAAATTCAACAAGGAACATTTCCACGTCATCCACATGGCCAAGGCCGCCACTTCCCCAAGCTGTACGTCATGGTGAAAGCGAACCCCCCCCTTGGATGGCCCAAGCGTCTGATCATGCTGAACACGGTAGCCCATAAACAATTTAGTGCTGCCATTATCTAGCTTAATGGGGACGGACACAATCAATGATTTACGGGGAAAGCGCAAGCGTTCATGAATCCCCGCATCCAAATTCATGGATTCCGCTACCGCATCCAACTGTTGTTGCGCCATATAAAACGTGTCATTATAAAATTCTTTCATCGGATGTTGTGACATCATCATACGATTTTCTCGCCTCCCCCTCAAAACTTTTCGATATCGCTATTCTAGCAAATATTTAAACAAAACACACGCGTTCTGTCGAATCTCCCGTCAAAGACAAGCGATTCCGTCCCCAGTCGGAAGCCTTCATCATAGCTTTTCCCGCAGGTTGGAGGGTTTCAATACATAAGTGGCCTTCGCCTGTTTGGACGTAAATACCCTGCTTATTCACCTCTAGCACCTGCCCTGCTGTAGCTTCACTAAGTTCAACGCCTTCCACCACAGACACGGTGCCAAGTTTTAAGACCACTTCTTCAAACCTTACTTTCGCACTCGGAAAGGGCGTCAAGGCTTGGATGCGTTGTTTAATCACCGTCGCTGATGCTGTCCAATCGATAGAAGCATCTTCTTTTTTAAGCTTGGGGGCAAAGGTCGCCAACGCATCATCTTGCTTTTCGGGTGTGATGCTCCCGTTTTCAAGTCCAGCCAGCGTTTCAAGCAGGACATCCCCAGCGATTTGAGCCAACTTGTCCGACAGCGAACCTGTGGTGTCGTCTATTTCAATAGGGAGGCTCCGCTTGAGGAGCATATCGCCTGTGTCGATGCCTTCATCGCTCAACATGGTGGTGAGTCCCGTTTCAGATTGCCCGTCTAAAATAGCCCATTGAATGGGGTTGGCGCCTCGATAAGCGGGCAATAAAGACGCATGTACATTAACAACCCCTCCTTTAGGAATTTTCAAGACTCGTGTGGGTAGAATTTGACCAAAGGCAATGGTCACGATGAAATCAGGGGCCAAGGCCGCGATGGCGTCAATCAACGCGTCATCCTGACGCAAGCGTTCCGGTGTAAAGACGGGAATGCCTTTTTCTGTGGCAAAGACCTTCACGGGGGAAGGCGTAAATTGCTTGCCTCGTCCTGCAGGGCGATCGGGCTGAGTCACCACCGCCACCACCTCAAAACCAGAGCTATGACATAAGGTATCTAGACAAGGGACTGAAAAAGAAGGCGTCCCCATAAAAACAATTCGCGAACTAGGCATGCGCTCAACACTCCAACGATAAAGAAGAAAACTAGAAGTATCATACTACGGAGTCCACCCTTTTTAAAAGAAAATCCACAAAAGACTAAAATTGATCAACCCCTCCACGCGTCCGTCAAACGGTGGAAGCCCTTCAAGATTACTGAAACGTCGATATAGAACTTGTTAAACTAGAATAAACATCTTCTGCTCATCAAAAAAATCAGGAACTTACTGCACGTGCCTCCACAGTTACAAGCATTGCTCGACAATAAAAAAATGCTCTATGCCGTCATTGGAGGGGTCGTTCTTCTCATCGTGCTCATTATTGTCGTGGCCGTCGCAGGCAGTGGCAATGGAAAAGAAATCAAAGTGGATGAAGGCGCCAAAGTGCTGACCGAAGAACAGCTTTCCTTGGCCACCGATATTGCCGCAGGAAAAGCCGTTGAAATTCGAGCCTTACTCTCTCGGCAGGATATTCGGCTCGATACCTTAGCCGGTACAGGGGGGAAGGTCTCCTTGATGTTTGCGGAAGATGCGACCTTAAACGATCGGGATCAAGCCCTTTTAACCTTGGCTCAATCGGGTTTAATGGATGGGAAACTCGGTATGGAAGCCTTTGATAACAGCGATATGATGGCCAGCCGTGAAGAAAAGCAAATCAAATTGATTCGAGGACAAGAAGGCGATTTGGCTCGCATCATCCGAAAAATGTCTCCTGTAGAAGATGCCCATGTCAAAATTTCAGTCCCCGACCCCACCCTCTTTGCCAGTGATCGTCGTCCCCCGTCTGCCGCCGTACAAGTGACCCTCCCCCCAGGGGAACGACTCACTCGCGACAAAGTACGCGCCATTATTAACTTGATGGTAGGGGGGATACAAGGACTTGAAGCCAAGCATGTGGCCCTTTCAGACACCAATGGCAATACCTATAATAGTGTACTGGACTCCGCTTTAGAACTTCAAGACAAGGCCGCCGATCAAGATTTTTATATGAAGCAAAAAATTTCAGCGCAATTAGACAAACTTATTGGAGAAGGCCATTATGTGGTGACGGTTTCAACTTTTTTGAGAGAGTCTCCCAAAGAAACCATGGTCCAAAATTATGACCCCAGCAAGTCTGTTGTGGCGTCTAAACAACGCTTTCAAGAAAGTTTAGGCGGCGCCAGTCATTCTGGGGCTTCAGGGATGAAATCAGGAGGAGCCGTTTCAGGCTTTTTACCCCCTGAACTCGACAGTAAAGTCGCCATTGGCCAAGCGGTCGAAGGGCTTGGCCAAATGACGAAAAGTCAGGAAGAAGATGGCTACGTTCGTGAAGGCACGGAAGTGAGTTATCAAAATGGCCATACCCAATGGGTCGAAACCAGTGTCCCTGGTATGGTAGAAGCCGTGTCCATTGCAGTGACCATTGACGATGAATTTTATCCCAATATTCCTCCTGAAGATTTACAAGTCTTGGTGGCTCGTGCGGCTAGTCCACGAGTAGACCCTGAACACGTGAGCTTGGCCCGTACGGATTTTGAGAATCCCAAACCGCTAGAAGGGGAGGATCCCTTGCCTGAAGCGCCTCTCAATAGCGCCAATTTTTTCATGCCTGGCTTAAGCCCTGAAGCCGCCGCAGGCGTGATGACATGGCTGCCTTGGATGGCCATTACCGTCATTGGGGCCGTCGCCTTAATGCTGCTCATGGGCAGTAGTGGGAAAGTCCAAAATACGGCTGAAACCTTAGATTCAGCGATTAGTGAACTTCAACAATTACGGCAGCATGCGGAAGAAACGCAAACCCACTTACAGTATCAACAACAATTAAATCAACAATTGATGCAAGCCCAAGAAGCACAACACCAAGTCTTGGAACGCACACAACAACAAAATGCGCAAAAATTAAAAGACGCTTTAAAAGATCTTAATCAAAGTCTGAAGCCTTCTTCAAACGCAAGCCCTGCCCTTCGTCCACGTGATATCAACCTGAATCAATGGCTCAGTGCGCCAGACTAAGCCATTGAAGGAACTTGTCTCATGGCTAAACGCCCCCCTGTTGATCCTGCTATTATTAACATGAACGCCGAAGCCCTTTCGGTGGAATTTGCCGAAAAAGTAACCGACGCCCTTAGTCAAGCGGGACTCAAAATAGATGAAATTAAACGCTCTACCGATATTACCGCCCACTTTATTGCGGTTGCCGTCAGCTTACTTCAGCAGGAACCCGGTTTTCAACCCCAGCATGACCCTAAGGCGATCTACTTAGCCTTTAATGTTCATCATTGTTATAAAGTATTAAGCCTTTTTACCCATGCCATTATTTTTGCCAGCATCAAAGCCCAAGGCTTAGGCGTGACAGGAGAACCTAAATCGGTTATTTTACAAGGCTTGGCGCAAGACGCCTTTGCTCATGCCAAGCAATTGGTTTCCGCCACCGTCGGCCAAGAAGAAACTCCCGATGTCCAATTTAGTGACGAACAACTGCAAGGCTGGATGGAACAAATGGTGGCCAGTGCCTTGCATCACTACCTAGGCGAATACGAACAATTACATGGACCCATAGAACCAGAAGCCCTACCGCATGAAGCACCAAGCAATCGCTTTCAAAATAAGGCCTCTCATACAGATACCTCCGAACTAAACACGACGACACAAGACCCTGCGCTTCATCAAAGCCCTGACCTAGCGCCTAGGGTTCACGCTACCCCCCATTCGCAAGACTTTCCCCCTGTGGACTTGGCCCCTGCACAGACCCTTTCATCAAACGAAGCGCCTCACCCTGAAACGATACGCCTAAAACTTGCCGCACTCGGACTCTTTTTAAGTACGCAATCCGAAGCAGTTCAAGCGGAATGGTTTCAACAATTCCCTGCTGAAATGGTTCAACAAATTATATATTATATGGATGTGGACCATGTCGCAAATGAACTGTCCATGCAAGCCGTTCTCGCGCAGTTGAACACCTTTAAGCAAACCATTCAACACGTGGCACAAGACCCTGCTTCCCAACAACGGCGAACACGAAACGCCATCACCGAACTCTTTGCAAACCCTGACTATCGCCACCGACTTGAAGCTTTAATCACAGGAGAACGCTCCAAGCTTCAGCGGTTCTTTAAAACCGCTGGCCGCCTCCAAAATCACCCCCAAGCCTACGAACAGCTTCCCCAATGGCCTACTCCTTTGGAAGAAGCAATGCTAAGCTATTATCAAAAGATTCTACTGATTTAAATGCTAAGCACTTAAACACGAAGTACCTAAAAGTATCTAAAATCACAAGGCCATTGCTATGCCCCTCATTAAAAACGTTCGTTCACGAAAACCCACGACCCCAACTGCTCGCCCCAACACTCAAGACGGCCAAGCCCTGCCCCCTTGGCTTGAACACATCACGGGAGGCGGACAGCATCCTCATCCCTCCCCCTTGACTCAGGACGGGCCAGATGATTTTGTCAACCAACTCATTTGGACGGAAGCACCTCACACGACTCCACCTACCCCAACAGAAGGCGGGGAACCGAAGCGGCGGCGTAGTGATCATGACCCCCCCGTGGACCCACAAGCCGTGTTCCAGCAAGCCTATGCAGAAGGCCATGCCCAAGGCATACAAGCGGGAAAGCATGAAGGATTTACTCAAGCGCAAAGTGAAGGGTATCAACACGGCTATGAAACGGGGCATGCAGAAGGCATGAAGGAAGCCACTCAAGCCTCTGAAGAAATTTGGCAGATTTTGGATCAACTCGGCAGTATTAAAAACCAAGTCTTAGAAAAATCGGTACAAGACATCGTCCCCATGGCCATGGCCATTGCACAACGACTCATTAAGGTAGAAGTGTCTTGTGATCGCGCCTTAGTGGTCGGCATTGCCTTGGATGTTTTAGGGAAAGTCGACCGCACCCAAAAAGAAGTCGTCTTTAAAGTTCATCCACATGATGTAAAATTGTTGCGTCAACACATCAAAGACAATGAAGAAACGTGGCAAGCTGAAGTCCAACGGCATATAATAGTGGTGGGTGATGCCGACGTGGATGAAGGCAGCTGCATTGTGGAAACCTCTGGTGGACAAATTGATGCGAGCTTTCATACACAACTGCATATGATACGAAAAATTTTAGGGTTACCGAATGTGGCCATTGCGTCACAATCCAACGCCAAAGCGGAGTTTGACCACCTACTCGAAGGAGAACATGCCCCTACAGACGCGTGGGAAGCCCCTGACTTTGACGCCCCCGGGAGACCCCGAAGCCCCCCGGGGGAGGGCCGATCTGGCACGAGCGG
>JBIJBR010000152.1:0-4707 GCA_044345135.1 Vampirovibrionales bacterium | reverse complement strand
AGCCCCCCTGTTTATTGCCTATCTAACACGATCAGAACGCCCCTCCCCCAGAAGGACCCCCCTACCCCCATGATGATGGCCGCCCCTGCTGGAAACAATGCCTTTGCCATTCCGCCCATTAGTGAGATTTTACTCGTTTTTGGGGTCTTATTGCTCATCTTAATTATTTTGGTACCGTTGCCCGACTGGTTTATTGATGCCTCCATCGCCTTTAACATTAGTCTGGCGGTTGTCCTACTCATGATGTCCCTTTACGTCAAACAGCCTTTGGATTTGGCAGCCATTCCGTCTTTGATTTTGGTGTCCACCTTGTTTCGTTTGTCCCTAGGGATTGCCACCACGCGTGCCGTTTTGGCCAATGGTCATGCAGGGGCCATGGTTGAAGCCTTTGGGGTCTTCGTGACAGGGGGGAATATGGTGGTTGGGGTTATTTTGTTTTTAATCATTCTGGTGGTGAACTTTATGGTTATTACCAAAGGATCGGAACGGGTGGCCGAAGTAGGGGCCCGATTTGCCTTGGACTCCTTGGGGGGGCGACAAATGCAAATTGATGGAGACTTAAACGCAGGGTTTATTGGGCCAGACCAAGCCCGTCAATTGCGCGAAAACTTACAGCGAGAAATGTCCCTGCTCGGTTCGATGGACGGTGCGATGAAATTCGTCAAAGGGGACTCCATTGCCGCGATCATCATTACCATTATCAACATTGTCGGGGGGATTGCCATTGGGGTCTTGATGAAGGGCCTACCCATTATGGAAGCCGTCAACAAGTATACGATTCTAACCATCGGGGATGGACTGGCCTCTCAAATTCCCGCGCTCATTATGTCCGTGGCTATTGGCATCACCCTGACTCGTACGACCAGTGTGTCCGATAGTCTTGCCAAAGATTTCTTCACTCAGTTTAGAGGCAAACCCTATGGCCTTATTTTTGCGGCCTTATTTTTAATCTTTATCGCCGTGACTTCTTCCATTACAGGACTCAGTTGGTGGCCCTTTGTTTTATTTGCCTTAATTTTAGGCGGCATGGCCTTTAGCGTCTTTATTACCACTGACGTTCAACAACAAATGGGTGAATTACAAGAAGTACAAGAAAACATGCAACAAATGATTGACCCCAATCGCATGTATGAACGCATGGGTGTGGATGTCCTTAGTCTTCAAGTGGGCGCGAGCCTCCTTCAGATTGCAGACCCTGAGCAAGACGGCCAGCTTTTGGGTAAAATCGCAGGCTTACGGACCCGATTGACCGACGAACTCGGCTTTATTCTCCCCAATATCCGTATTATGGATTCCTCCGATATTGAACCCTATGAATACCTCGTTTCTATTCGAGGGAACCCCGTGGCCACAGGGAAAGTCTACCCAAGCTATTACATGATTCTACAAAGTTATTTTGACACCTATAGCGTGGCCCCCCCTGCCCAAGTGATTCAAGGCACAGATGCCACCTTAAATGTACCCGCCTTATGGGTGGCACAACCCGATATTCCAGAACAACTGCAAACCGTTGCCGTTGAATCCACCGATGCCGTCATTACGCACTTACAAAGCATCGTGATTAAATATGTGGATGACGTCATGACCAAAATTGACGTCCTCAAACTCATGGAACTCATGCGAGGCAGTGACCCCAGCGTCATTCAAGAACTCGTCCCCAATATGCTGACGCCCAACGACTTGCGTAAAATTTTCGTCAACCTCATTCGAGAAAAAGTCTCAATTAAAGACATTCAATTTATTTTTGAACGCCTGAGTGACTACGCCCGCTTTAGCCGAGAATCCGACACGCTGTCTGAACGCCTACGCGCGGCCATGGGGCGTCAAATCTGTATTTCTCATGCCGATAAAAACAAGCAGTTACTGGCGGCGACTTTGTCCAATGAATGGGAAACGGTTTTGGATGAAGCCTGCCAGCGCACTGAATTAGGGGTCATGTTTTTATTGAACCCCATGCAAGTCCAACAACTGATTCAAGCCATTAGTGACACCACTCGCATGGTTCAACAGCATTACGGCAAGCCCCCTGTGATTTTATGTTCCCCGCGCATTCGCTTACCGCTTTTTGAATTGCTGGATCGCCACCTGCCCCACACGGTGGTCTTGGCTTATAGTGAACTCATCCCCGATGTGAAGGTGCAAGCCGTGGCGTCTATTAATTTAGAAGACTAAACTTTTTCCAAAGAAAAAGAATCAGACAAACTAGCCTAAGTCGACGGCATCTCTTATACTAAAAGATATGCCGTTTAGCGATAAGCGCATCGCTCAAAGATAAGGGTTGCCATGAAACACGCGAACGCTTCAATTGTTCTAACAGGGGGAGGCACAGGGGGGCATCTTTACCCTGCCTTGGCCGTGGCGGATGCGTTGGTGCGTGAATTTGGCATTTCACTCCAGCACATTACCTATATTGGCAATGAAGATAGTCTAGAGGCTCAAAAAGTCCCCACCAGAGGCATCCCCTTTTTACCCTTGGTCAGTCATGGGATGCCTCGGCGCAAAAACCCGATCGTGCTAATGCGCTGGGCCGTTGAAATGTTTCAAGCCACCATTCTGGCGATGCGTTACCTTAAAAGTCTAGATGCCAAAGCCGTTTTAGGCACAGGAGGCTATGTGGCAGGCCCCGTCCTACTGGCGGCCTTTATCTTAAAAATCCCCTTTATGGTACATGAAAGTGACGCCACCCCAGGCCTTGTTAACCGTCTCATGGCGCCCAAAGCCACCAAAGTCACAGGGGCCTTCCCTGAAATAGGCCGAGCCCTAAAGGTCGCCGAAGCTCGCTTTTATCACACGGGTAACCCCGTCGACCACCGCATGGGATCGATCAGCAAAACAGAAGCCTTGGCGGCATTGGGGCCTATGTTACCCATGGGCTGGAGCGCGAGCGATGAAATCCTCGTGGTCGTTGGCGGGTCTCAAGGCGCTTTAAGGCTCAATGAAACCATGGTAGACGCCTTAAGCCCTTTGGTAGAAGCGGGCTTTAAAATCGTGCATCAATGTGGGGTAAAGCATCACGCCACGATGAAATCGGCGTTATGGGCTCGCTACGCCACAGAATCGCCCTTTCCTGCGTCCTATGTCTGCCTTCCCTTTGTGGAGCAAATGCCTGCGCTGTGGGCCCTTGCGGATGTCGCCGTCTGTCGGGCGGGTTCCATGACCTTGTCTGAACTATTTAGTAGCCAAACCCCCGCCATTTTGGTTCCGTTTCCCTATGCGGCTCAAAACCATCAAGACGCCAACGCGCGTTTTGTGGAAGCAGAAGGGGCGGGAATCCTTTTAAGTGAAGAGG
Organism: Vampirovibrionales bacterium; assembly: GCA_044345135.1. Taxonomy (GTDB): domain Bacteria; phylum Cyanobacteriota; class Vampirovibrionia; order Vampirovibrionales; family JAJTHC01; genus JAJTHC01. Next base: position 1,418 of record JBIJBR010000152.1, on the reverse strand, counting down.
ATTTAAGCGCCACGCGCTTGGTGGCCACGCTTCAAAATCTGCGCCAAAATCAAGCCCAAAGAGCTCAAATGAAAAAAGCCTTAAGCCAACTGGCCAAACCCAGAGCCACCCATGACATCGCCCACTTATTGTTACAACTATTGCACGTTTAAAGGCGCTGAAAAAAATTAAGAATTAAGGACTTGCATTTTAGAACAAAGTCGTTCATAATTACTTTACTTAGTTCTTTGAAATTTTCATATTGATGTAAACTTCCGCTCAAAGGTGGTGTGCTGGGTTCTTCGTTAAGAAGCAGTGTTGCTATTCCTTGTGAATTATTCTTGTGAATACGGGGTCGTTCTGGACTTGACAGGACGAATTCTTGTGACTGAGTGGCGAGCCGAGGACGCTTAATCCTCGTTAATCCTGAGCAAAACAATAAATGCAGAAACTCATACTGCTGATAATGTTATTCAATTTGGTCGTAAGCGGCTAGCTGCTTAGTTCCTTAGCAATTAAGTAACCTTATCCCCCACACATGCTATCATGCTGCTAAGGTGGGCTTGTTAATTCGCATGACCATGCAGAAAGGCTTATAGACTTTTTCTGTACAGTGTATCGTCTATACGTCTGAACACGGGCGTAAAACGGGTTAAAGTTCACTGTGAATCAGGGTACATGACTACAGTGAAACGAAAATTTGAAGAGACCTACGCTCGTAGAAGCTTGGAGGCAATCGTTTTGGACGAGGGTTCGATTCCCTCCGACTCCACCATTTTTTAAGGAGAAGCTTACATCGTATGAACGAGTAAATCAGACGTGTTTTCGCTTTGACCCTTGCCTCGAAATACCAGTGTTTTGATCTTTCCAAAGCCCTTTTTTGAAGAACCTTCGATGTTCCTATTCAGTGTTTGTGATAAAGATGCCTCGCATTTTTGGTACTAAAGAGTTCAGAAGTTTTCGGTTTCGACGTTTTGATTTTTTAAAAGCTTCCCATTTTTTTGCGATAATTTCGCCAGTCGCGAAAAAATGTTTTACTCTGTTGGCGAGACTTTATTATTTAGGAACTTTTGATTATGAAATTATATGTGGGCAACGTGCCTTTTTCTGCGAGCGATGATGAATTGTTGGCCTTATTTGTAGATGCTGGTGAGGTTCAATCTTGCCGTATTGTTATCGATCGTGAAACAGGACGTTCGCGTGGATTCGCCTTTGTCGAAATGGACAATGACGAAGAAGCCAAAGTTGCCATTGAACGTTTAGATGGTTTTGACATGAATGGTAAAGTCTTGCGTGTAAACGAAGCTCGCCCTCGTGAAGCTCGTCCCGTTGGCGGCGGTGGCGGTGGCTACCGTGGTGGCGGCGGTGGCGGCGGTGGTGGCGGTCGCTCTGGTGGCGGCGGGTACGGCGGTGGCGGCGGGCGCTCTGGCGGCGGCGGG
>JBIJBR010000175.1:0-3977 GCA_044345135.1 Vampirovibrionales bacterium | reverse complement strand
AAAATACCTTCGGCGCTATACAGTAAAATGAGCTGGGCCTTATCGCCTCGAAACGCAACGACTTCGGCGGCTTTCATGGTGCCATCCATGGTTTCGACAAAACATAAATCCCCAATTTTTACTTTGGGTAAGGACGCTTCTAGCATCATGCCGAGTAATTTAGAAACGCGACCTTTGTATTGATAGGTATCGACTCCCCCTAGTAATCGAAACAAGCGCTGTTGCTCCGCTCGGACGACTTCCGTAGGAATCTGAGGCACCCACAAACCAGAGGCGCGTACATGACCTTGACGCGCTAACGCGTGGGGAGAATCTGGCGTACTTTGCTGATTATGCGCGTCGTTGTCCCAAATGGCAGGTAGAGTATCGATGTTTCAAGTCCTTTTTCAACAAAGCAAGGGGCCTGAATCGGCAAGCCCCTCTTGACTCCATAACGAATCGTTGACTAGCTGTAGAAAATTTCACTGCCATATGCCCATGAGGTGGCATAGGGGCGTGACTGGTAATAATCCAAGACTGCGGTGACGCCTGTTGTCTTTTCAGGGGCGGTATTCGTTTGCGCAGTAAGCGAACTGGATTTGATGGTACCGAGTGTTTTGGAACTATTTTCTTCAAAAGTTTGAAAGGGAACGGTGGCATAAGGAGGGGTCATCAGTGAGCGCATGGGTTCGTTCTCCGTATAAGGTTTTGTAAAAAGGTGGGGCAACGTCTATAGAAGAAAAGAGGCTTTATTGGATAGGCGTTTCACTGCATTTATTATATCAGTTTGTAACGAAATATGCACGGTTCAACTTGAAAAATTCAACCATTTATGCCTATTTTAATAATTGATAGAACAAGACTTACTCGTCATGAAAAAGCCTTAATTGAAGAGGGGCATCCAAGCGAACACGAAGGAGTTGACCTGTGCTTAGACTCTGATTCACCCCCATGGCTCGTGGACCTTCGGGCATGACGCGGTTGATCATGCCAAGACCCATAATTTCGTAGCGAACCAAGCGACCATTCATGGGTTGAGTCACTTCTCCGCCTTCCACGCCAGCGTCTTCCGTATTGGCAAACAAGGTTCCTTCAAGGGGAATGACTTCGCCTCCCAAGGTTTCTAGCGCGTAGGCTTTTATTTTCAAAATAGCATTGCGGCCTTGAATAGGGGGGGTAATGGCTTCAATTCGGCCATAAAAACGGGTACCTTTGGGGAGTATTTTTTGATTGTTAACCCATACATCATGAATGGTGCGCATGGTAAACGTATCATTCACTTGATTGGTTTGGGTGCTGATATAGGCTTCTAAACTGCTGACAAAGGTGGTGCCTATGGCGAATGTATATTGCCAGCTTCCGTCTGCCAAAGCCTCTACCTGTGTGGGAGAGGCTGCTTTTCGCTTGTCTTTTTCATCCGCAGCGAGTGTAGATAAGGTCACTACAGGGCTAAGCATGAACACTAAAGCCATAGAGAGCATCACGCGTTTGAACATTGGGGACCTCATCACTTTTAGGCGGTGGCTACGTTTCAAGTGTTTTTTATCTCAAGGGTGTCGTTCTACTGAAGTACCAACGTGAAAGCTCTCCTTCATCAGAACGAGGGGCTTCACGCATCAGGAAGGACCCGTCGAAACGTTTTTAGTGCTAGATAAAAAGCCAGATAAGAATAAGCGCCATGCTTTAATTGTAGATGAGAGATTACTATGCCTCCCGCCTTACTCAATACGCCCCTTTACCCTTCCCTCATGGGACGAAGCCCGCGTTTAAACGTGCCTACTCTGCACCGTGAGGATAAAGAGAAACGTTCTTCCTCTCAACACGTGGAAGACGATCTACTGGAAGCGCCTTCTTCTCGGCCTGCTTTGCCTTTTGAAACCTCTTTTGCCTCACTGGGTTTGGCGACTTCTTTAGGTTTAGATGAGATTGAAACGCCAATGCCGTCTCCCGCTCGCTCGCTATCCTCTCCTCTATCTTCAAAGGCAGAGCGCTTGCCTGATGAAATGCTATTAGAAACCGTTCGCAAGCGTCAAGCCAATCAAGCGATTCAGACCTTGGATATTTTTCAGGATTTTCGTAAAACGGCTACTTTATTAGGGGCAGATGCGTCTTTTGACGCGACTTTAGAGACCCACTTTGCCGTGGTGAATCAAGAAACACGGCAGAGCCCTGTGGATGAAAAATGGATTAAAACCCTTTTGACGCGGCTGGCGAAACAGCTGGATGCGAAAGTATCTACGACCTTGGATGAAACCTCTCGCGTGGTGCAGAATTGGTTAGAAGCCTTATTTACTCAACCGATTGAATGGACCCCTTTTGCTCTTCCCGACCATGAGACGGACCCGTCGAGTCAGGGACTCCCTACGGCGATGCCTACTCGTGTGCGCCATTTGGTCATGCAAGATGCCTTGAGTCGTTTGTCTCATGCCCTAGAAACTAAGCGCTGGGAAGACGGTGACCGTATTATTCAGGATGTTTTTACGAGTATTCCCCCTGAAGCGATGTCGAGTGATCAACGTCAACAATGGCAGGGCTTGCAATTTAAATTGTGGCAAAAACAAGGGAAGTCTCAAACCATTTTAGAGCAGGGTACGCGTTTAGATTCTCCTGAACAAAGTCCTGAAATCAAACGTGTGATGGCCTATGCCTTTGCGGAAACAGGAGATTACAAAGAAGCGCTCCGCACCTTGTATCCGCTAGTCACTTTAGCCAGTGATGCTGAAAAAGGCGAGACGTCAAGTCGTTTAAAAGACTGGGGTCATTTGGCCAAATGGGCCAAGGCTTTAGAAAATCCAGCCTTGGAACATAAAATGCTCACGGGCTTTTTTGGAGCCAGTCAAAAGGCCAATACGCTCAAAGGGGTTTCTTTAGAGGCTTTAAAACGCTTGCAGGATTTGGCCCAAGTAAAAGGCGATGAAGCCCAAGCCTTGCAGGTGGCCCAAGCACGTGTGCTTTTGGCAAAGAAACAACAAAATAAGCCTGCTTACACGGAAGCATTAAAAGACACTGCCGCTGTCTTGTTGAGTCAGGGGCAAGTTGCACAGGCTCAAAAGGTCCTGAAGCTTTTCGCGTCTACCACGGCCTGAATCGGGCGTTTTAATGGGGGAGCAGGTCCTGCGTGGTTTTAAAATGAAGCTTGGCCAAGGGGCGTAAGCCTGCCAGTCCCTGAGCGCGAAAGACCTGTTTCCCCATGGCAATGACTTTGGCGCTGGCGCCTAAAGGCAAGTCAAAGCCTGAACTTTCTCGTAAAGTGGCCATGCTTTGTAAAAATTTATACCGCGCAATGACAGAGGCCGCGGCCACCGCAGGATGACTTAATTCCGCCTTGGTGGACTGCGACACGACGACGGTGGGGGCATATTGTGTCATGGCATCCAGCAGGTGGGGGCCTTGCGTAAATTGGTCCACCATGAGCGAGGGGCTTTGTGCTAAGACGCCTTGTTTGGCGATTAAACCCGCCACGGTTTTGGCGTGCATCATGGCGAGCAAATGATTCAAGTGCTTGCCTTCTGCTTTTAAGGCGTCGTATTGTCGGTTATACACTTCTGGCATTAAGACTAAAAAAGCGACTTGGCTGATGCCCAAGGCTTCAACCAGTAAGGGAGCCACGGCTTGTATTTTAGTATCCGTCATGGCTTTGGAATCGGTAATCCCTAGTTGGTTTAAAAGCGGGAGCTGATGCTCTTCTACCCGAACGCAGGCGGTGACTAGTGGCCCAAAGTAATCTCCTTTACCGCTTTCATCCGACCCATAAGGAAAGTACGCTCCTATTGGGTACTGTTTGGCATCAGGCGTGGCCCCCGCGATTCCCAACATCGTCAACGCAGTCGCGAGTCCTGCATCACTTTGCGTTTGAAGGGTAAAGGTCCCATTTCGATATTGTTTCACCAGAATTTTTTCTTTACTTTGGGGATCTAATCCCTCTAAGCGGTAGAGACAATGTTGTTCAGATTTCCATTGAGGCGAGCACAACCAATCGGCCAAACGTTGCTGACGTT
>JBIJBR010000173.1:0-3988 GCA_044345135.1 Vampirovibrionales bacterium | reverse complement strand
AAATCTCTCTTTACTCTTGAAGATACCTAAAAAAGGTCAGCTCTTATTTTAACATTCTTTATTAAAAAAGGGAGGCTCTAGCACAAAGGCTTCCTCATTTAGGTTTTATGCTCATATAGGACATTGCATCAAACCGCTCAATGAATCCGTATAGTAGTATGGCATCTTTCATGAAAAGGAGTTTTCACATGGCGTTCTCATTGCCCACTATAAATACAGCTTCTTTTCCTCTACCACCCATAGAACAAAGAGTAGCCACGGCCCGTTTGATTAAAGATCAAAGAAGCCTTCGTAACGTGCCGTCTAACGTCACTGGGGTGCGGGTGGTGGTGACGCCCGATGGTCTATTTTCAGCGGCATTCAAAGCTTAATTCAATATTTTTAAATTTCAAACACTCTAAGAACCAACATAAGAACAGAGAGCATCACCCATGAGTGAATACATCAGACAATCCATACCTGCTGGACGATCGCCTTACCCAGGGTATAGAACCCCTCCAACGGGTGGGTATATTCCCCTAGAAAAACGCTCTGTATTAGGCGATTTTGCGATAGGTGCTTCTATCGTCGGAACAACTGTGATGCTTGGTCATTTTGCTTATGATTCGATCTGGGGACATTTTACCAAGCAAGAAACAGATCTGGTTCGTTTTAAGAAAATTGCAACAGAAAATTTCAAGGGAAAAGGACTAAGGAAGGATATGCAAGCCTTATTGAAGCGCCCTGATTCTTCTCAATGGCTTAAACAAACGGGCAATGTTGCAGAAAATACAACGGCTTTATTAAAAAAAGGAGGAGGTCACTCAAAAGATTTCTTTAAAGGCCTTTGGGGTGCTTCAGGAGGGAAGTGGTTTATCTTTATGACTACTGCTGCCGCATTGTACGGTGGTGTTACTTCGGCTCTTGATACTCATAAAAAGAATAAACGTATTGATGCCTTTCAAGCACGTAACCCCCATCGGCCAAGGCCACCCAGCAGCTAAATTGTAGACCGTTTAAGCGTCAAGCGAAGCACCGAATGAAGGACAGAGGACATCACCCATGAGTGACTCTTATCAACCAGCATCACCAAGCAACATGAGAGCAATGCCGCCTGACCCAAGGTATAGGACCGCTCCTGCGGAAAGGGGGGCTACCCCTCCCACAGAACGCTCTGTATTAAGTGCTTTTGCCGTGGGTGCAGGGGTAGGAGTCGCGGCTACAGGAGTAGCGGTTGGACAATCCGCGCTCGAACTTTGGGCGCCTGTTACAGGTCTATCACTTTGGAAGCCCAAACATTTCAAAGACTTGACTCAAAGCGCGCAAGACCATTTAGAGGGCAAGGGACTACGAACGGATACTAAAGCTTTATTCAAGCGCCCTGATTCAGCTAAAGTGGTCAAACAAGCAGGCGATTTTGCCCAAAATGCAGGAGCATTGACGAAAAAAAGTGGTACACATTTAGGAGGATTTTTAAAAGCCTTTTGGAATACCCCAGGAGGAAAAGTCATACTCATTCCCACCACCGCCGTGGCCCTATTATTTGGCACCATGTTTGCGACAGAAACGCATAAATCCAACGAAAAGCTAGCCACCCTTCAAGCACGTAACTCTAATGGACTAAGACCCACCAGCTAAATATTTTCATCTTTTTTTTCAACAGAGGCATAGTCGTTCCCTGTGTTAAGGATTTTATTTTGTACATGCCTCTATCTCATGCCGCTTTCCGCCGAAAGCGGTTTTTTTTATCACGCTTTTTTAAAGGCTCTCTCTACTCCACCTTAGGAGTACAGCAGTTTGGCCTTCGCGGTTTTGGACTTTTCCCGCCATTCTGGGTGAGCCTGCTTAAATTCAAGCACGGCACGGTCAATTTCTTCTTTTAACGCGTCTAGCGCTTCTGCTTCAGGCACACGACGAATCCGCGTTTCTCCCCTGAAAATATAATACTGACCGATGCCTCCCGCAATGCCGACATCCGCATGCTCTGCTTCTCCTGGCCCGTTGACAAAGCACCCCATTACCGCCACCGTTAGAGGCACTTCTAATTGGGCCACTAAGGTTTCCACTGCCGTGGTTAGTCCATGTAAATCGACTTCACAGCGTCCACAGGCGGGGCATGAAATAATATTCACGCCTTCTTGCCGTAAGCCGACATTGCGTAAAATTTCTTGTCCTGCGAAAATTTCTTCCACACTGTCTGCCGTTAAGGACACGCGAATCGTGTCGCCAATGCCTTCTGCCAGTAACATGCCCAACGCAAAAGCACTTTTAGAAATACCCCGCTTTAAGGTCCCTGCTTCCGTCACCCCTAAATGTAGGGGATACTCACAACGTTTAGCCAGTTCACGATACGCTTGTACGGCTTGCATCGGGTCACTGGCTTTGACTGAAATTTTAAATTGATCAAAGCCTACCTCTTCTAAAATTTTGGCGTTTAGCAAGGCACTTTCCACCAATTGACGTTCTAATTGCTTGGGGTAACGTTCTTTAATGGCCTTTTCAACAGACCCCCCATTCACGCCAATGCGAATCGGAATTTCGCGCTCTCGACATTTATTGACCACTTTACGGACAAAATCTTTAGAGCCAATATTTCCTGGATTAATCCGAATGGCATGCACCCCATGATCCGCACACGCCAAGGCCAGTCGATAATCAAAATGAATATCCACCACAACAGGAATCGGGGAATGGGGTAAAATTTGCTTTAAGGCGTCGGCCGCTTCGGTATCAGGCACCGCGAGACGAACGATATCGCATCCCGCATCCGCCAAGCGTTGAATCTGCTTGATGCTTTCCTGCACATCACGGGTGTCATTGACCAACATACTTTGTATAGATACAGGGGCATCCCCGCCCACAGGCACAGGACCCACCCATATTTTTTTTGACACACGACGGGGCAAACGCGTCGGCGCAGGAGCCCAATCCTCCGCAAACGGCGTGTAAAGCGCTTCCGTAAAATGGACACGTTCAGAATCGAGAGAAGGCTGTTCAATCATATGGCATAAACCTCATCTCCCCAACGGGGGGAAAACACTAAATCGTGTCTATTATGGCATAAATCTTTTTTAAAAAGAAAGAGGCGATTCACATCATTTCACACTATTAAGGATTGAATATCCATCCAAGCGCTATGGATTCGTCGTTATGATGACTAACTCATAAAATCTAAACAGGCTTGTTCGGCACATTTAACTTCCCCAGGACGAACTGTGATATGGCCTAAGTCTCCATTGAAGGTATAGCCAGGAAGACAGGCTTCAGAATCATGGGTACTTTGGGCTCGATCCGACAAATTTGTCAAGGTATAAACTTGTTTCTGAAGCCAATCATGACTCCATCTACACTACCAACTGTTAACAAAGGTTTAGGTGAAGCCAGTTTTTAATAAAGGCCCTCGCAATAACCGAAAGAAAATGAAGATCAGACTTCTCAAAACGAGCCACCAAACGCTTCTGCTCTTTTATTCGCCCAAACAAAAGCTCAATCTTTCTACGCACTTTGTAGAGTTTTTTATCCTACACAATAGGCGTTTTTCGGTTTTCCCTACCAGGAATCACAGGTTTGTTATTTTGAGAAAAAAGTCTTTGACGATACGCATCACTATCATCGCCCTTGTCCGCCAGCAAGGCTTCCGCCTGAAGCCCCGAAATTAGAGCAATGGCTTGAGTCGCGTCGTGAACCTGAGCCCCACTGACAATAAAGTCTAACGGGTTGCCCAGTGCATCGCATACGGCATGTATTTTGGAAGAAAAGCCCCCGCCAAAACGTCCTAAGCCTTCAGGGCCTTGCTCGTTTTTTTGGGACTGGCACAGGCGTGTGCCCTTAATATCGTAGAATCCACCATAATATACTCCATATCGGGATCTTCTTGAAAATAATACAGCATTTTGTACCAAATTCCTTTTTTCGCCCAGTCTGCGAAACGGCGATATACCGTATTCCACGACCCGTAGTGCGACGGCAATAAGCGCCACTGAGCACCTGAGCGAAGCATCCAAAAAAC
>JBIJBR010000021.1:0-13957 GCA_044345135.1 Vampirovibrionales bacterium | reverse complement strand
ATTCTATCACAAGTCTTTCAAAGAGGGAGTCAAAACTGTCATTGGCTAGTGCTAATAGCGAATATGATTCTATCACAAGTCTTTCAAAGAGGGAGTCAAAACCCATTTTGAGTGTTATTTGTCCCTCAAGGGAATTCTATCACAAGTCTTTCAAAGAGGGAGTCAAAACATGTATTTCTACGTTCTAAAACTGCCTGACATTCTATCACAAGTCTTTCAAAGAGGGAGTCAAAACTGGGCAGGTGAAGACCTACAACTTGCGGTTATTCTATCACAAGTCTTTCAAAGAGGGAGTCAAAACGGGTATGGCCTTTTGTGATAAAATACATCAATCTATTTACCCACATTAAAGGACAACCAGCATGACAACTGAATTCACGATCGCTTTATTGAATAAAGAACTCGTAGCTCCCGTTTTTGGCATTAAAATTACGATTTTAGTCGTAACTTACTTTCTTGCCGTCCTAATAATGTGGTTGGCTTGGCAGGAAAAGAAGCGCCAAGCAAAGAATAAGGCTCACAAAGATTTAACAGACTTTTTAAAACTCGTAAAAAGCAAGCCTAGCCTTGATGAACCCCCAATCAAGCATCAAATTGACGACTATTTTAAAGAACGAGACGGGAATCCGTCGCCTACGGTTAAGCAACTTCAACACGCATGGCGAGAGTTTTCCGAAGGCGTGAAGGAATACAACGGCGAATGGATGAACGTGTACCAAGCGGAAGAGTTTTTTAAGGCCTCGTTGCTGGTGGACCCTGTGGTCAAGCCGATGTCATATTATGCGACATGGGCGAGTAGTTCAGGCTTATTGTTTACCTTTATTGCGTTGACGGCTGGTTTAAGTAAATTGAATTACGCAGGCGTAGGCGAGATAAAAGGCATCGGGGAGTTTATCAATGCCCTTTCAGGTAAGTTCATTACCAGTATTATCGGTTTGTTTCTAGCGGTTGCTGTGTTTGATAATCAACACCGAAAAGCAGTGGAAGTCTTGACGCATACGCTGGATGATATTGTGTACGAGTTGAACCGTTCGTTTAAGCGGTTGACGTCTCAACATATTTTATTACAGATTCAAAAAGACGTTCACGAACTGCCGCAGGCTGTTATAGAGGGCTTTGAAAAGCTAGACGGTGAAAGTGGTGTCATTAAAAGCATTGAAATAGCCATTTCTGAAGGGATTAAATCTCAGGTCGGTGAAATTAAAGACGCTATCGGCAAAGTTCCTACTGCTATTAGTGAAGAGCTTACGCCTCCGATGGAGCGATTGGATATAAATACGAAAGCCATTGCAGAAACTCTAGGAGCTAGCACAGAAAACGTAACCAATGGGATTAGTGAAGGCATTAACCAACACCTTGAAGATCTCAACAAAACAATGGGGGCTTTGCCTAAAACTATGGAAACGCTCATTACAAAAATGGGTGAAGGGCAAGGTGAAAGTGTGGGTAAGCTAACCACTGAATTAACAGGCAAAGTAACCGACTTAATGACTCAAGTAACTGAAAATACTAACACAGTAAATGAGACGATGAATACAAGTCTGACTACCCTAACAAACATTGTAGAAAAACTAGAGAATGCCAATATAACCAGTGAAACACAAACAGGAAAAGCAATTACACAAATCAAAGAGAGTGCTACACAAGCAAGCAACACCATTAAAGGAAACTTAGCAGACATTTTAGAAGAACTTAAAACAGCGGTACAAAACTTTGGTACGGTTGGTAAAGATGCCCCACCCTTATTAAACGAAGCCTTTAATAAGTTTGAAAATTTGATCACTAACCAATTTACCCCATTTGTCAAAACACAAGACGGACTACTTAATAAGCTAGGAGGGCATGTTCAATCTATCGCTGACGTACAAAACGGCGTTCAAGCAATTGAAGCTAAGTTGACCCAACTTCAAAGAGATTTAGCGAGTGCATATACGGATTACAACACACTCACCAAAGAGCAGTTAGAGGCTCTAAAGCAAAGCATTACGGACTTACAAGGTTTGATGAGCGATCATCAAGCACGAGTGGAACAACTTAATCAACAATATGGCACTATGGATGTTCTTGCTCAAAACATTGCGACGACCTTTGCAGATTCAGGCGATAAAATGGCGAATAATGTAGAAAACATCATGACCAAGTCAAGCAAACAATACCTTGAAGACTTTAGCCAAAAGCATAACAATGCTATTGCGAGTATTCAAACCATGGCGGAAAATATCGCTGAAGCTCTTTCCGATAAAGGCATTCAAGCGGTTGCTCCTCCAAAAGTCAATCGATAGAAAGCAGGTTCTAAAATGGCATTAAACTTAGAATCTTCTATGACGGATTTAATGACTTCTTTAGCAGTAGTCTTCATTTTGCTAATGCTTGCTCTCGCTCAAAACCAAGGACAGGGAAGCCAAACCGCTTTGAAAGAAATCCAGCAAAAAATTGATGCGTCTTTAGCGATTGAATCGCTACGTTGCGAAACAGATGAAAAGGATCCCCTTTCGTGCATCATTCGCTTGCCTGATGACAAGCTCCGTTTTTTGGTGAATAAGGCAGACATTGACCCCAAAGGGCAAGTTTTTATTAAACGAGTCTTCCCCAAAGTCATGCACGTTTTGAGTGAATCTGCGGTGCGTCCCAATGTGGAATCCTTGTATATTCAAGGCTTTACGGATTCCGACGGCAACGATGAACATAACCTAGAATTAAGCCAGCAACGAGCCTTTGCCGTGGGGCGTTTTGTCGTTTCTTATGTTATTCCACCTTCACAAGAACGCAACGATTTATTAAAATGGCTGTATGTGAATGGGCGTGGCGAACAAGAACGAGTGTATTTTGACCCTAAAACCAAGCGGATCGAAAACAAGCCAGCCAGCCGTCGTGTGGAAGTGCGTATTCGGGTAAAATCGGGAGAACAACGCAATCAGCTAGAAAGCACCTTGAAAGAAGGGCAAGCTTAATGGCGGAAACGGCGTTTTTTGAAGACACTCGTAAAAAGTTGGGTCGCTTAAGTGAAGCCATTTTAGGCTATGAAGCCTTTGCGAAAAAGTTTGAAGCAGACCCCACTACTTGGGTAAAAATTGAGGAGCGGGGTGGACCTACTCCGCCACCCCCACCGCCTCCGCCGCCTGTTGATATTACCCAAGAATGGTATGCGTTTCTTGAACAAAACGAATACCAAAATAAAGAAATTGTGCGAATGATTCGTCGAGGCTTAACCATGGGCAAAGGTGTTTTACTCGAACGTACCGACTTTATGGATTTTATCGTCTTGCAAGCTCCTCACCCAAGGGTCTATAAATGGTTGCATGCTAGCGTTTGGCGATTTTGCATTTTGCAAGAAGATCCGCACCCTAACTGCAACATATGGTTCAGTTGTTTGGAAAGCATGGGGAAAGTCTTACTTGGACGTTTACCCTTGCCAAACAACTTAGCGCAGATTCAAGAGCAACAAAAAGAACTCGCTCGTTATAAACGTTGGTTAAAAGACGATAAGCACACCGCTTATATCGAGCAGTTGGTTCAAAAAATAGTGTCCGCCTTAAAAACGAAGCAGTCACATGAACAAAACGTGTTAAACGAGATTAAATCAGGCTGTTTTCAGCATTTGGGACTCACGCTTTATGCGGATGAATACATCGTGCAACGAAGTGTCGACGTGTATTTCACCGAATGCTTGAATGAGTATATGAAGAATCGTACGCCACAAAATAGTGAGACTCTACGCTTTTTGTTGAGTGTGTTTTGCGATTTAACCATGCGAGAAGGTACCCGTCGTTTTGCCATCATTTTTACGGCGTTAGAAAATAGTCTTTCACCTCAAGAACAAGAGACCATTATCAACCTTATGGGTGACCCTCGAAAAGACCCTGAAAAATGGAGCCTTCTCAAATCTCAAGAACAAGCCATTTATAATGAAATTTTGTATTGGTTTAATAAAGCTGATTTCGAATGGTTTTTCGACTTTATTTTTAAAGGCAGGTTTGACACTCATCACCGAAAAGACTGCTGGAAACGTTACTTGAGATATGCCAACGAGTTTAAAGTGTTTTTACCCCGCGATAAATGGGATGAGTTCCATGCCGAAAAAGCCCATATGGGCCAAGATTGGAAAATCAGCACAGAACCGATTTTCAACACCAGTGGTTTAACGTCTTTTGTGATAAAAACGCCGAAAGTGCTTATTTATGAAACCGTAGAAAGTGGAAATGCTTCTTATATCTATGATTTAAAAGCTCTTGGATCTTGGACAAAGCCAGTTCAAGACTTTATCGAGAAAGCCTTTTCTAATACCCCTGTCCAAAAGATTGATGCTAAACACCACCTGGCACATACGGGACTTGCCCCCGATATTAAAGGGGTGACGAATCCTGACTACTTCAGACAAAACCAAACACGACGGCATTGGCGTGTGACACATAACCAACATGCCTACAACTGGCATGAACCCGTGCGTGTTATGATGGAAGAAATTCACGATATGAAACCCCTTGAGGACTAATTTCACATGATGTTACAAGGCTTGATAGACTTATTTAAACCGACAAAAAAATCGCCTCAAGTAGTGGGGATTACCAATTCCTTTAATTTTATTCAGCTAAGCCCCACGACATCCCACTTGATTTTACAGATAAAAGAGTCCTATTTAGACGAAGCATCTCATCGCTTTTTTAGTACGTCTCCTTTTTCCACTTCCTCCAAAGGCTACGCCCTCGCATGGCAACACGTCATAGAGTCGCTGTTGCCTGAACTAAACGACTCACAAATCCCCCACGCCTTAACGTCGATGCTACACTCGGCGGATGATCCAAGAAGCCCTGAAGAAACAGCTCATACGCAACGTATTGTCGAAGACGGTGAAGGGCTTCAAATCGTAGAAGATTCTGTGTGGGATGAGGTGAGACTCGCCTTGCCTCCCTTAGAAATGAATCGTGGGGTGAAGGTCGTGTTTCGACTCGAAGGCACACATGATTTGCATTTAGACGTCTATTTACTAGGGATGCAGGGTCTTAAAAATATCATTTCACAACATGGCTTGATGTATCCGACACACGACAAGAAAAAGCCGTATGGGTTGCTCCCTGCGTGGGTCTTGGACTTGTATCAAGCCCTTCCCCTTTTACAAGAACGTTTTGAAGTAAGTCCCAAAGAAGTCGTGGCTTTTTTACAAGCTGTTCAAAATTGGGTCAATACGCAGGACTCTCACCATGAACTTCTGTTAGACGACAGGCGTTTGGTAGGGCAGCGGACGATTTACTTGCCACGCTTCACGCCAGAAGCTCGCCCAAACCTAGAAGACACAACGCTTTCGGATTTTATTCCTTTTCATGATGATCTACCAACGTTTTTGGGGTTTCCTGACAAAAAAGAAGCCATTCAAGCCATGCAACGTGCCATGCGTTATTGGGACGGTAATAGCGAAACCTTACAAGTAGAAACAGCGACGAAAGACTCCCTTTTAATTGTGCTAACGCCAAAAATGAAACGTCAGTTTTTATTCATCAAAGAAAATATCACAAAAGAAAAAGAAGACACGATTCTTAACCTCTTCCTGAAAAAAGGAGGAGTCCCTTTAGATGCTGATTTTGAAGACGTATTTGATATTGATTTAAACCACTATGGTGATCGTGTAATTGGGGTAGGTCCCCCCATTAAAACAGCGGGGATTTTTGGTAAAACAGATAGTAGATCCATACTGGATGGCATCGATGATGATTTTATCGACGATACAAGCGTTTCTATTGTGGAGGAGAATGGTAAGCCTTTTGTAAAATTTGAAGGTTTTTCAGATGTCCCAATTTATCTGCCCCCTGAAAAGCTATATCCCTTAGAAGAGCAAGCCCTAAAGGCTCATCAAGAAAATACGCTTTTACCCATCTTTTGTGAAAAAACAAAAGTACCCATCTCATTGGATTTAAATCACACACACGCTTTGGAAGTTTTTTCAAGTAAAATTAAGCAAGCTCATCAAAAATGGAATAAACACCCCTTAAATCCCAACCCTCACGAAACAAAAGAAAAGATTCCCTCCCAAAAGACGGAGCGTTTAGTGCTTCAGATTTTGATGAATCAAGCCAGTTTAGACTATTCGACTTTAACGAAGGATGATCAAGAAAAATTAAGCTCCCTGCTTTGGGAAAATTTGAAACTCAAGCCTCACTTCAACTTGTTTAACTATCAAAAAGAAGGTGTGGGATGGTTATTACTTTCTTTTATGCGTGGGCGTTCAGGCGTGCTATTGGCAGATGACATGGGCTTAGGAAAAACCCTTCAAACCCTCTGTTTTCTTCGTTTAATGATGCAAAGCTATTGGAAAGAACGTTGCGAAAACTCTCCTTTAAAGCTTGATGCACAAGCCTTTGAATCTGATCATTGTAAGCATCCTGTGTTGATTGTTGTTCCGCCTATTCTGTTAGATAATTTTGAAAAACAAGCCCATGACGCTTTTGAAAATGCCCGTGATTTTAAATTTTTGCAACTACATGGTAAAAACATTCGCGACTATTATTTAGAAAACAAGCGTCATTTAAAGGGAACGGAGCTTGCCTTAGGTCGACAAGCCTTGCTCGATATTGACAAGCTTTCGGCCTTTCGTTGCATTGTGATTACGTATGACACATTGGTGAACTATCAGTATTCGCTGGCTCAGGTGTCGTGGTCGGTGGTCTTGTGTGACGAAGTACAGAAAGCCAAGGCAGCTTCCACAAATGTGTCGCAATCGTTAAAAGCAGTGACCTCCAAAGCAATTTTTACCCTCCTAATGAGTGGTACACCGATCGAAAATGACATGAATGAATTGTGGAATATCATGGATACCGCTGTTGCAGGTTTGCTGGGTTCGCTCACCACATTCCGGAAAACCTATAAACCCTTTTTCCACGAAAGTGGTACCCAAGAAAAAGAAAAGGCGTTTGAAGAACTCAACGAAGCCCTCAAATTCGGATGCTTTAGTGAAGGCTTTGCTAACGGACGCTTAAAAGAAAAAGTCGCTCAAGGACTGCCTCAAAAAATCGAAACCGATATTTCGGTGAAATTACAAGCTAAAACGATTGAAGAAATTCGCCGTATTTCCAGATCGGGTCAGACGGAGTTGCAAAAAATCCAACGCATCAAACAATTAAGTGTGCATCCGTTTTTGTACCAATCGTTTCAGGCACAACATGCGAGCGTGGAAGAATGGATTCAAGCATCGCATCGTTTACAGCGTTTGGAAGAATTATTAAAAGCTATTGCTGATAAGCAAGAAAAAGTCCTTATTTTTTGTGAGTGGCATTTGTATCAAAAAATCGTTCAAGACTTTGTTAATCAACGTTATGGCACAGATTTAACCGCCATTAATAGTCAAGTCTCATTAGAAGAGCGTCAAGCCGTGTTAGCAAGATTTCAAGAAACCAAAGGCTTTAGTGCTTTAGTTCTTTCGCCCAAATGTGCAGGCATGGGCTTAAACTTACAAGAAGCGAATCACGTGATTCATCTTACCCGATGGTGGAACCCTGCGGTGGAAGATCAGGCGACGTGTCGGGCGTATCGTACAGGGCAGAAGAAAGATGTCTTTGTTTATTATTTTGTAGCGGAGCACTCATTTGAGCAAAACTTAAATGAGCGACTCAAGCAAAAACGAGCCTTACGAAGCAATTTGTTTGATTTAGAGTATGTGACACCGATTAAACCAGGAATCTTACTTTCTCAATTAGCATCAGAATAAAGCCCTCCCCCAACCATTTAGGAGCTTCTAAAATGAGCCTTCTCGCCATTGTTCAGAAAATTGAATCGGCTTTAAACTCGAAGGAAATGAAAGCCTTTGAAAAGCAGGCGAACGCGTTTGTCCACAAACTCCATCAGATCGACTGGCAAAACGCCGAAGAGCATTTCAAAATAAACGCAGATATTTCTGAAAGTATCCTCGCTGAACTCGATCGTAAACAGATCGACAGCTCGGTATTAGACGGCATCAGCTTCCCTGAAGTGGTTGAACTCTATGTGCTGTCCACCCAGCAAAACCTCCCCTTTGGGGAATTGCTTCAAGATAGTCTGGATCTCTTTAAAAAGGTGGACTATGACGCTTCTAAAACGTATCTCCGCTTATTAGACAAACGAAGCACTCGCACGATGGACGATCTCAAAGCTCAACTCCCAGCAGACGTGCTGGTGAAGCTAAAAACCGACGACGCTTATACAAAGGATCTGTTTCAGGTCGCAGTTAAGCATTTTGAAGAAGGCAAGATCTCCCTTTCAGAAACGGAACGCAAGATTCTCAAGGCGTTTAAAAATAGTATATGGATAACGAATAAGGCACTGGCTGAACATATTTTTTGTAGTGAACGCACTATTGAAAACAACTGTGCCAAAATAAGAGAACGCTTTGGCTTAGATGACCTAAAAGATAAAAATAGCAAACGACTCGTCGTGATTGAATTGGCACAAGTATTGACGCTCGACTAAAGTCTGCGGTTATCCACATTTTAAATCGCTCCTCATTCGTGTATGGTGAAGTTATCCCCTAACCTAAAGGAGCTTCCCCAAATGACCTTACACCTTGAGTATGTCAACACCAAGACGATTCAGCCTTATAAGCAGAATCCACGAATTCACCAGCGTAAACAAATTGCGCAAATTGCTCAATCGATTCAAACCTTTGCGTTCAACAATCCCATTCTCATTGACGAAAAGAATGAAATCATTGCAGGTCACGGCAGGTGGCTGGCGGCTCAAGAACTTCAGTTGAGTGAAGTACCCGTGATTAGATTGTTGCATTTGAGTGAAGCCCAGAAAAAAGCCTATCGTATCGCTGACAACAAACTCACGGAAAACGGGCAATGGGACGTCGACTTATTGAAGCTCGAATTCTTGGAGCTAGAAGCGTTGGATCTAGAGTTTAACTTGGAAATTACAGGTTTTGACATCGCCGACATTGACTTGATTCTGGATGAACAGCTCGCAGACAAAAACACCCCGTTAGATGAACACGCCAATGCCGTCCCTTTTGTACCCGAGCATGAAATTGTCACAACCCTTGGCGACACATGGCTTTTAGGTAAGCATAAAATCATCTGCGGAGATGCCCTTCTTCCCCAAACCTATCAGAACTTATGCCAAGACAAAAAAGCGAGTATGGTCTTTACCGACCCTCCCTACAACGTCAAGGTAGAGGGGCATATTGGCGGCTTAGGAAAAATCAAGCATAAGGAGTTTCAAATGGCGTCAGGGGAAATGTCTTCCCCTGAATTCCAACACTTTTTACAGAAAAACTTCACCCTCCTAAAGGCTTTTTCAAAGAATGGATCGCTCCACTATATTTGCATGGACTGGCGACATATTAAGGAGATCATTGAAGCAGGCACCGCCGTGTATGACGAGTTTAAAAACCTCTGCGTGTGGAATAAAGACAACGGCGGCATGGGGTCGCTCTATCGCTCCAAGCATGAACTCGTCTTTGTCTTCAAGCACGGCAACCGCTCGCATCACAACAATGTAGAACTTGGTTCACACGGACGCTACCGAACCAATGTGTGGGATTACCCAGGGGTCAACTCTTTTGGCGGAGATAAAAATCAACTCAAAATGCACCCCACCGTTAAACCGGTTGAAATGGTCAAAGATGCCATTTTAGATGTCTCCGCTCGGGGTGAAATCATACTCGATGCCTTTCTAGGCTCAGGGACCACCTTAATCGCCGCAGAACAATGCGGACGGATTTGCTACGGCATCGAGCTAGAACCCCTCTATGTGGATACCACGATTCGTCGTTGGCAAGAGGTTAGCGGGCAATCCGCTATTCACCAAGCGACTGGCCAAACATACCGAGAACTGCTGGAGGACAAAATCAATGCCTAAGGACTACGACATCGGCTACGGGAAAGCGCCTGAAGAAAAACGCTTTAAACAGGGGAAATCAGGGAATCCTAAGGGGCGGCCCAAAGGAAGTAAAAATACCTACACCTTACTCAACGATATTCTCAACCAAAAAATCGTCGTCTCAGAAGGCGATGAAAAAATCAAAATATCTAAGAAAATGGCGATGCTCACACAACTGGTCAATAAAGGCGTCAAAGGCGATATAAAAGCCATTACCGCCTTACTCCCCCACCTCTTAATCGCCGATTTGAAAGAAGAAGAACGTCATCAGATACGAGAGCTTTTAAATCAGGACGATCAATTGATTATTGCCGACTATCTTTCTCGATACCATGGAACCAGTGAGGACGAAGCCCATGAGTAAAACCATTTTAAACGCCATCTTACGAAGCGACTTCACCGCCTTTGTCCAAAAAGTCTTTCTGGAAGTCTCCCCCAACGCTCTGTATCTTGGCAACTGGCATATCGATTTAATTTGTCATGAACTCGAAGCCATGTTGGCAGGTCAAAACCCTCGACTGATTGTCAATATACCCCCACGCTACATGAAGTCCATTATCTGCTCCATTGCCTTTCCTGCCTATATTTTAGGGAAGAATCCGAAAGCCACCATTATCGCCGTCAGTTATAACGAAGACTTGTCGCAGAAGTTGGCGTTAGACTGTAAACGGGTTATGGAAAGTCAGTGGTATCGCGATATTTTTCCGCATAGTCGACTGTCCAAAAACAAAAAAGCCATTGCGGATTTTGAAACCAGCCGTGGAGGCGGTCGTTTTTCAACCTCTGTCAATGGCACCTTAACCGGTCGGGGAGCGGACTACCTCATTATAGATGACCCGATTAAACCCGACGATGCCCTCTCCGATCTCCTGAGAAAAAAGACAAATGATTGGTACGGCAGTACCCTCTATTCAAGGCTCAACAACAAAAACGACGGCAAAATCATGGTGATTATGCAACGCTTGCACGACGAGGATTTCACCGGCTACTTGCTTCAAAGCGACAAAACCTTTAAGCACTTAAAAATACCCGCCATTGCCGAAAGCAATGAAATATGGTCACTCAAGCATAAAACAGTAACGCGTCAAAAAGGTGAAGCCCTACACCCTGAACGAGAGTCCCTCTCCAAGCTCATGGACGCCAAAAAACAAATGGGAGAATACCATTTTTCAGGCCAGTACCAACAAAACCCCGCGCCACGAGACGGCGGGATTATTAAGAAAAAATGGCTTAAATACTATGACCCGACCGCCCTTTTCAAAGCCATCGCTGAGAAGGAAATCAGAATCAAATCTATTTTTCAGTCGTGGGATACCGCCAGTAAAATAGAGCAATACAACGATTATTCCGTGTGTCTGACGGTATTAAGAGACAGCAAGGGCGTGCATTATATTTTAGACAGTTACCGAGAAAAACTAGAGTTCCCTCAACTCGTTCATCAAGTGATTCAACGCTATAAATCCGCAGAAACGACCTATGGCCGACGAATAGACGTCTTGATTGAAGATAAGAACTCAGGCATTCAACTCATTCAAACCTTAAAAACCCAACATTGCATCACGGCAAAAGCCGTGAAGCCTGAACAGGATAAACGCACCCGACTCATGGCCGTGTCGCATTTGATTGAAAACGGAAGCTGTCTATTTCCCAATAACGACCCCCACTGGCTTCTTGAGTTTGAATCTGAACTGCTTCGCTTTCCCAATGGTAAGCATGACGACCAGTGCGATGCCTTAAGCCAAGTCTTGGTGCAACCCAATACCTACACCTTCGTCGATGCCTTTTAAAACACGATAGAAAACCCTTGATACTTGCCCCCTTCCAAGGGATGAATAGAGCATGAAAAAAACACCGCTCGATTTACCCAACACCCTAGAAGCCCTCCATGCCTTGGAAGGCGAAGACTTTAAGCGCTTATGGAAACGCTATTTTAAAATCCCCCCCAAGCACCTCAAAAGTGCAATGCTCAAGCCCCTGTGGTATGAAATCCAGTGTGAACGTCAAACGCTGAAACTCCCTCAAAAAGTCATCACCAAATTAAACCGCTATTCAAAAGACGTGAATCACAAGGTCACACGGGCGTGTAAAGTCAAGTACACGCTGTCCACTGGCACCGACATCATTAAGATGTTCAAAAACAAAGAATACAAAGTGAGCGTCCTAGGCGAAAACCAGTTTTTGTATAATCAGGTGACCTACAACAGCCTTTCCGCCGTGGCAAAAATCATTTGCGGTCATAAAGTTTCAGGCAATGATTTCTTTGGCTTAAACAACAAAAAGGTGCGTTATGACACGAAATAACTGTGCGATTTATATTCGAAAGTCCAGTGAAAAAGGCTTGGAACAAGATTTCAACTCCCTCCACAATCAGGAAGAGGCCTGTAAAGCCTATATTTTATCCCAAGCTTATAACGGCTGGCAGCATTACCACACCTATGAAGATGGAGGACTCTCAGGCGGGAGTATGAAGCGTCCTGCCTTACAAGCCCTCTTAAAGGATATGGAAAACGGGGTCATTCAAACTGTGGTCGTTTATAAGGTCGACCGATTGTCTCGCTCCATTATCGATTTTTACCACATGATGCAAACCTTTGACAAGCATGGGTGTAGTTTCGTGTCGATTACTCAATCCTTTGACACCTCTAACTCAATGGGCAAGCTTACCTTGAATATGTTGCTGTCCTTTGCACAATTTGAACGAGAGGTGTCGTCTGAACGCATTCGAGACAAAATGCAAGCCAGTAAAGCCAAAGGCTTGTGGATGGGGGGGCCTTGCCCCTTCGGCTATACCCTGAAAGACAAAAAACTGCAGAGTCATCCGCAAGAAGCGGAGCTTGTTCGGCATATTTTTACGCAATACCTCAAACTCGAAAGCGTTCATACGCTCAGGCAATGGCTCAAAGACGAAGGCTACCCAGGGAAACGAGGCGTGGCGTTTAGTCTTAGTGGGCTACACCGCCTTTTAAGTAATCCGCTTTATGTGGGGAAAACCGTTCACAAACGACTCGGCAAAATCTATGACGGTCAGCATGAAGCGATTATTTCAGACGAATTATTTGAAGCCGTGCAAACCCAACTGTCGCAACGATTTAAACACAACGAAGCTCGTAAGGCCTATACCTTTCAAGAGAACCTACTAAAGGGTATTTTCTACACCGAAGCAGGCGAAGGCTTTAAGTATTCCAATGCCAAAAAACACCAGAAACGCTTTAACTACTACTACGTCAAAGGAACCTGCTTACCCGCCGAACAAATCGAGGCACAGGTGCTTCAGGCACTGGCGTTTTTAGAGCTGACTCCAGAGGCTTTGAAGTCCTGCCTGAGTCAAGTGATTTATCGCAAAGCAGACCACCTCGCCGAACTTGAAATGCATCTGACCCTCAATGATTCACTCGGTCACTTGAAATTGCCTCCTCATGCCGTCTTGAGCATGGACCAGAAAACCCTTATTTTAAGCACCCACCTCCTCATTAACCATCAGGCCCAAACCACTTTACGAGGCACCCCAAACAAAAGCATCCTCTCCATCCACGAGATGAATGAGCAGATGATTCAAGGACTTTCCTTAGCGTGGCATTACAGAACACTCTGGAAGCAAGGCCTCAGCGTTCAAGACATCGCGAAACAGGAATCCACCGGCAAGCGACAAATACAGAAATATCTGGCTTTAACCCTCCTCTCTCCTCGGATTATTGAAGCGATACTGAACTACCAAAACCCCCAACACTTCACCCTCACCCAGCTGATTACACTCGCGGAAAGTACCCCCGATTTTGACCCACAAGCCCTCGCCTACTTTGGCATGTAAATACAGAGGCTTATCTTTATTCTAAACACCTTAAATAGCGTGTATAGTGTTCGATAGATGAAATAGGCTATGAGGCTATTCTAAGAGCCTAGATTTTTTTGTGCGGGCGTGTACATAGACGTACATAACCAAACAAAAAAATCGTAGCGACAACGAAGAGGCCATAGACCGTTTTATCTAGAACTTATACGGTAAGTTTTCTCAAATGAAGGATGGCACAACCGAGTTCCCAAAAGCCTTGCCAATGTTCTAGCTTTCGTTCATAGCGTAAAACTAGCTTCCGAAACCCCTCCAGCCAAGCAA
>JBIJBR010000020.1:0-14057 GCA_044345135.1 Vampirovibrionales bacterium | reverse complement strand
CCATTCGGTATCTGCCGATGTGGCAAGGGTGTTGAAAACCATTTGCCAAATGCCTTGTTTCGCCCAACGAATGAAGCGCTTGTGAACACTGCTCCACTTGCCGTAATAATAGGGAAGCGACCTCCATCTTCCCCCGTTTCGCCCCATCCATAATACCGCTTCTACAAAAAGACGGTTGTTTTCGGCAGTGCGTCCTCTATGATGCGACTGACCAGGTAGAGCCTCTTTTATCTGATTCCATTGGGTTTCAGACAACTCGTATTGAATATAATCGTTCATAATAAATCCCTCAAAACAACTAGATCTTGGATTTATTATATCATTATTTATATGTCGACACTACCTAAGGGATACATTACAGAATCGTGTGTTTGGTTGTTTGATTCTGTATTTATATAAAAACAATAATTAAGGATAGATTGTGTTTTTGTTACAAAATGATAAACACCTTACGCACAAGTCTTCAATTAAAGGCGTAACGATCACGAAGGATTTGTAACGCTTTGTAAAAGAATAGACACTTTACGCAATTCCCGCGTTCATGAATTGTTTATTAAAGTGAGATAGTTCACAAATTTAAATCTGACATCATCACACACATATTGGCATAATACATTATAGAGATAAAGGGACAAAAAAAGAACCATGTTACTCGCAACTACCCAAGCTCGGCTGATGGCAGCCCAAGCACGCACCATGGATTTGGAATGGCAACAACAGCTTATTGCCCAGGCCGAAATGCAAATGTCTAACACCGTAGGCGCTTTAACCAGCTTAACCGCAGACTTAGAGCCTGAATCACCGACCTATCAATCTTTAATGGCTCGACTGAACTCGATTCAAACCATTGAAAAATCATTACAATTACAAAAACAGCGTATTGATATTCAATATAAAAACCTAGAAAAAGAAAGAGAATCGTTAAAGTCTCTCGTCGACAAAGGCGCAGACAACTTTAAATACCTCAGTTAATCAGGCCGTATTTAAACCTTATTCTTCAGACTTACGAGCTAGCATCCCTGACGGATCTAGCTCGTATTTTTCAATCACCCGTTTGATTCGAGAATCAGGTAAAGGGTGGGTCACTAAAAATTCGACTTGGCGAGTTTCTTGATTCAGCCGTAAGACTTTAAAGACATCAATCGCGGCATTTTTATTATAATGGGCCCCGATGAGGTATTGAATGCCTGCTTCATCCGCTTGATATTCTTGCCCACGATCAAATTTCAAATCTAAAAGCTGACTCCCCACTTCAGTGCTATAAGTGGCCAAAGGATTATTGGTTATAACAGATACAATAATGCCTGCAATGACAAAGCCTGATCTACGAAGGGCACCATGGCTTAAGTGATGCCGTGTAATATGCCCCAACTCATGCCCCAGTACAAAGGCACGGGCATCCTCACTTTTTAGAGCCTCCCACAAGCTCGACGTCATAATAATCTTACGGCCATCGGTATAGGCATTGATCACCTTTGTATTTTGAACCGAAGAGGCTGCTACCACCGCCTCGGGAATGTCTAGCGTATTGCTTTGAATCAAATGACGTAAAATACGTTTCATCTCGGCGTCAGGACTTAGTACTTGTGCCGTCCCATTATTTTTAGAAGGCAACGGTGCCCGCTTCGCCAAACTTTCGTTGGCAATGCAAAAAGACAGTCCCAGCAGGATCAAAATCCCTATATTTTTGTACGATATACTCATCTAAAGGCCCTCTTTTTCTATGGAACACAAGGACCTTTATTCTAACATATCTGCTCAAAAACACCCCCTCTTTACTTTGACTCCCACCCCAGCGTAAAAAGGAGACTTTATTCTTTTTGAAAGATTTGCTACAATGAAAAAGTTATCTATCCTTTTAAGAGTCTAAGAAAGAATTTGTATCCATGATGCCTATAATAGAATATTTACTTCAAGGAGAACAGGATCAAGCGGATTTGTCTTCCTCTCCACAAAAGGGAGGCGCTGTTGTACAAGCACCCAGTCAGGATGAAGCTGACCCCTTCGATTCCCTGGCCAAAGAATTAAAAACGCTACAGTCTAATGCTAAAAATATCGCCTTAATTGGGAGTCGTAACGTGCCGTTACCGCATCAAAACTTAGTAGAAGGCTTGGCGTATAGCTTAGTAAAAGATGGAAACACCTTGATTACTTCAGGGGGAGCCTCTGGCATTAATGCCGCAGCGATTCGTGGCGCCCTAAAAGGGGACCCTAATGCGTTAAAAGTCATTCTCCCTCAAGCCATTGGTCGTCAACCCAGTGAAGTACAAGATGAACTCATTGGCATTCCCCATATTGAAGAGCACCCTGAATGGGACAAGCTCACCTTGGCAGACGCGTCTCGTCTCTGTAACCGTGCCATTGTAGATGCCTGCGATCAGCTCATCGTCTTTTTGTTTCATGATTCTACCACCTTGCAAAAAGCAATTGACTATGCAGAAGAAACCCATAAAATTGTCACTCGCTTTTACTTAGACTAAGTATTGCTTGTCCAAGGAATCGACCAAATGGGTGTTTTTTCAGTGCAAAAGGGTTGACTCCTTTCCTTCATGCGGTATGCTTGAAAGCATGGATGTTGAGTTTTAAATTCGTCTATTCTTCTGCCCACACAAGCTGGTGTAGCTCAATTGGCAGAGCAACGGTTTTGTAAACCGTAGGTTGTGGGTTCGATTCCTATCACCAGCAAATTGTTCCTTTAAAATTGAAATGGGTAGGTGCTCGAGTGGTTAATGAGGGTGGTCTGTAAAACCACTGCTTCGGCTACGTTGGTTCGAATCCAACCCTGCCCATTTTTTATTTTATTGTTTTTTTATGCCCACATGGCGCAGTGGTAGCGCACTCCCTTGGTAAGGGAGAGGCCACGAGTTCGAATCTCGTTGTGGGCATATTTTTGTTTTTTCTTGAATCTCCGCTTGTTCTCTAAGGTTTTAAAGATATAATAGGCTCTATAGAGACAGGTAGGAGAGTCACCCCTTATGATGTGTGGGATTGTTGGTTATTTAGGGTTTCGCAAAGTTGCCCCCCTTTTACTGGAAAGCCTTCGTAGTTTGGAATATCGTGGTTATGACTCTTCAGGCATTGCCGTCTATAATAGCGACAAAGCCAAAATCGATATTTATAAAGCCACAGGAAAACTTCAAAACTTGGTAGACGTTTTACCAAGTGCTTTGATCCATTCCCCTTCTACCGAATCCCTGCAAGTGGGGATTGGGCATATTCGTTGGGCCACGCATGGCGCACCGACGCTTGAAAATGCGCACCCTCATCATGGCCATCATGGCGAAGTGGTTTTGGTTCATAATGGTATTATTGAAAATTTTGCCGAACTCAAACAAAACCTAGAACACAAGGGCTATCACTTTAATTCTCAAACCGACACCGAAACCGTGGCTCATTTACTAGAAGAACTACTGAGGTCGACTCATCAACAGTTTTTACCCGCTGTGGCGGAATTGCGTCGTCAATTACATGGCGCTTATGCCCTAACCATGATGCACAAACAAGCCCCCGGCAAATTGTATGTGGCGCGCCAACAAGCCCCTTTAGTCATTGGAGTGGGTCAACAGGGCGAGTACTGGGTGGCCAGTGATGTCGTGGCCTTGGTGTCCTACACCAATCAAATCATTTATTTGGAAGATGGACAGTACGCCGAACTTTCCAGCAGTGAAGGGATTCAGCTTTTTGGCGTGGATGATGCGCCTGTGCCCATCAAAATTCACACCATTCAAACAGGCACGCTCACCATTGACAAAAAAGGCTATAAGCACTTTATGTTAAAGGAAATTTATGAACAGCCTGATGTGGTTCGAAACGCCCTGTTAGAACGCTTACCTTCAGCGCAGAGTCCTGTGCATTTAGCCAACGACACTCCGCTGCCTGAAAAAGAAGCCCTGAGTATTGCGGATTTAAGCACAGAGGTGGACCGCATCATTATTATTGGGTGTGGGACGTCCTACAATGCGGGATTAGTCGCCAAATACTTGATTGAAAGTTTGGTTCGCCTACCTGTTGAGGTAGAAGCGGCAGGGGAGTATCGCTATCGATCGCCCGTGGTGAATGATCGCTGTTTGGTGATTGCCATTTCTCAAAGTGGTGAAACCGCCGACACCTTGGAAGCCCTTCGGCTTGCCATGCGAGAAGGGGCCAAAACCATTGCCTTAACAAACCGCCCCGACTCCACCATGGCACGCGAAGTGGACGGTGTCATCAATGTGCGTGCAGGGGTTGAAGTCAGTGTCTGTGCCACCAAAAGCTTTGTGGCCCAAATCGTGGCTTTGTATCTTTTAGGGATACTCATGTGTGAACAGCGCCCCCACTTAGACAAAACAGAGGTATTAACGGACTTTAAAGAAGCCTTGCTCCATTTACCCGTCTTAATGGAAGCCATGTTGTCGACTGTTGACCCCTTGCAAAAGCTCGCGCGTCAATATGGGAATCATAGTAGCATGTTATTTATTGCCCGAGGCATTGGTTTCTCTGCCGCACTTGAAGGAGCCTTAAAGCTAAAAGAAATCAGCTATATTCACGCGGAAGGCTATTCAGGCGCTGAATTAAAACATGGCCCCATTGCCTTGTTGGATGAATCCATGCCCGTGGTGGCTTTACTCGCTTCGGGTGGCGTCTTTGACAAAATGTTGTCTAATTGTCAAGAAGCCAAAGCACGTTCCGCCAAAATGATCGCGGTCACGAATCAAAAAATCCCCTTAGGCTATGAAAATACCTTTGATGAAGTCGTGTACTATCCCGCTTGTCATGAATGGGTCTCCCCCTTATTGGCGTCTATTCCCTTACAATTATTGGCGTATTATACGGCTGAATTTTTAGGGAAAGATGTAGATCAACCCCGTAATTTAGCCAAAAGTGTGACGGTTGAATAATGCCAAGGTCCTTTCAACACGTACAGAGCCTTTCACTGCCTTTACCTGAAGCCATCGAATTGAAGGTATCGGTCATTGAAGCTTACTTAGTCCAGCACTTGCCCGAAGGGTCGGTACTGATTCGTTGGGCGATTGTCGAAAAACACGCGAAACAATGCAAGGTCGAATTGAGTTATGCCACTACTGAAACCCTTCCAAGGGAAGACCCCTAGCGTTCACCCCAAAGCCTTTGTGGCAGAAAACGCGGTGCTGATTGGAGACGTCACCGTCGAAGAAGGCGCGAGCATTTGGTATGGTTCTGTATTAAGGGGAGACGTCGCCCCTATTGTCGTGGGTGCTTATTCTAATATCCAAGACAACAGCGTGATTCATGTCGCCAGTCGTGAACTGAACGGGGATCCTCGTCCCACGGTGATTGGTCGCTATGTCACCGTCGGGCATATGGCCTTATTACACGCCTGCACCTTAGCGGATGAAAGCTTTGTGGGCATGCAATCTTGCCTCATGGATGGCGTCGTGCTTCCGCCCCATACCATGATAGGCGCGGGAAGCTTGCTTTCTACACGCCACCCGATTCAAGCAGGGGGCCTCTATGTGGGCCGCCCCGCTCACTATACGCGTGCCTTGCGTGAAGAAGAACGCAGCTTTATACGGCAATCCGCTTTGCATTATCTTCATTTGGCCAGCTTGCATTTTGGCTAGTCCCCGACCGATGGCTTGACACGTCTTGACACTTAGTCACTGTTTATTGTATAGTCTAGACTCCTTGCTTTTCAAAGAGGTAGCTATTTTTGATGACCATCTCGCTTTTTTTCTTTCAGTTTTCTCCTACGTGGATGGCTCGACGATGGCTTAGCTTAGCGATGGAAATAAAACTCACGGGTAAGCGCGATGCCCACTAGTCTCGCCAACGGAGTGTCCTACCCCTTATGGGTGCAAGGCATCAGTGAATTTCAACAATTGGGCTTGGTCAACAAAGCCGTTATGGCCACCGTAGGCATTGACATCCCCTATATTACGCTAGCTAAAAATAAAAAAGAACGAGAAGAACGCGCCATGCGTCAATTGCTTGTTTTCTTGTTTATGTTTACCGCAGCGCCTTTACATTCTTTTTTACTGGCAAAACATTTTGCCAAACAAATTAAGCCCCTCCCTGAAGCCCCGCTTCGCAAAGCCTTATTACGCTTTAAGTTTGCCGAATTACACACCCTAGATGCCTTTGAAAAGGCGGTACACGAACGCTTGCCTCACGCCAAAAAATACGTGGATGAAGCGCTTCGAAAATCGGTGTTGACGGCCAAAACACAACATTTAAGCTATGACTTGGCGGCTGAAGGAGGCCTAGTCGCAAGCATTGGCTTATTTAAAGTGCTTTTTAGTGAATGGCAAACGGGCAATAAACAATTTACAGGCGAAGCGGGACTCGCCAGTACTAGCGACTTAAAAGCCCTGTACGAAAAAGAAAAACAGCCTGATCCCTTCGGGATTCCCCATGGTCGAGAATTACTCGCGATTTTAGGTGCCACCCTTGTGCCCTTTGCGTTTGGCAAGGCCATACAACACAATGCCTTACATCCTGCTGTAAAACCCCACGCGTGGCAACGATTTTTAAACGGCTGTGAACGACATTTTGATTATAATTTTAGTGAAGTGGCAGGGAAGCTCTATCCCAAATTAAAAGAAATCCCCATGCTACCCTTGTCTGGGATCGCCTTGGTGGCCTTGTGCTTAAATGGGGGAGATATTGCCTCGTCTCGCAGTCCACGAGATTTTAAGGAAAACACGGTGAAAAGCATCTCCTTTTTTGCGTCCATGTTTGTTTTGGGACCCATGATGAATAAGTGCTTAAATAAAGGCGTGGTCACCATTCGCGAACGCTTGGCCTTAGAAGCCAAAGCAGGGAGCACTCCTGACGCCATGCGCCGTATTGCCAAAGCCTCCGCCTTAAAGTATGTGGGTGTCTTTTTAACGAACTTGGCCATTATGGTGGGCGTGGTCATGGGCGTGAATGAAATGACCAAACGCGGACTAAAAAAGGATTTAGCACAGCTCCATACCCCTAAGACGACCCGTGGCATTCAAGCCTAATAAAATTTCCTCCTGCAAATAAGGGAGTTTTAAGGCAGTCTCCCCCCATGAACAGGGCATCTATGGCAGACTAGGGGAAGTAAGATGAAGCACGCTTCAATAGAAAGGTAACGAAATATAACAGCGTTACTCCTTCCATTAAAGTTTCGTTTCGCCTCTACCGATACCTTAAACATGAAGGAAAGCTTAACCGCCCCACTTCATGTGTTATCCGTTCGTGTGTATAGTAAGTAATTTATTCTTTGGAGGAATATCAATGAAAAATCGTTCTTTACAGGCCTTCACCTTGGCCGAACTTTTAGTATCCTTGTCTGTATTAGGTCTTGTGGCTGCTTTCGCCATTCCTAAAGTCTTAATCGCCACTTCTGACGCGTCTTTAAAAGCTGTTGGTCGTGAAACATTCGCTACCATGGCAGGTGCCTTCCAAGCTTATAAAGCAGACAAGCAAGGTGTTGTAGGTACCAACCTTACAGTGGCAGATTTATTACCTTATATTGGTTATAGTAAAGCAGGTGCTGCTACTGATATGACTAACGAAACCACCACCACCAACGGTTTTATTGTCTTTTCAACGGGTGCCGTTCTAGGTTACGACACGACAGATACTTTCGCTCCCAATACTACTGGTGTTCTTAAAACAGGTACTTTAGGATTTGAGATCGATCCAGATGGTGCTGGGACAAGCGCTGATGCTGCTACAGCCTTCCTTGCAGCAGACGGTCGTACGTGGATGTCTTATTCGAACTATGGTACAGGTGCTACCGGTGTAGTCAGTTCTTTCAATAACGACTATAATATAGAAGGTGATGCTTTAGGGTATACAGGTAAAACAACGACTGATGCTGCAGGAAAAACTCCTTCTGGAACTACCATTTGGGTGAACTTCTAGACTTTCGTCTAATCATTGACTTTCAATTCCTTCAAGCGAAGTGGCGACAACGCCCTTCGCTTTTGGGTTTTTATACGTTTTGTAAGTCCACCGCTTGCAGGGCCGTTTCAAAAGACTGCAACGGCACAAAGCTAAAACTACAACGCTGGGGTAACTTCGCCCCCATTAAAATGCCTGCTTCGGTGGGGTAGCTTCGGCAAAAGGTGGGGCGCGCGTTATAATTCAGGCATAAATCATCGTCCCCCAAGTGGTGGCATTTAAAAACCAGTCCTGCATCGGTGTGGTCAATGGGTTCAAAAAAGCCATATTCTTGGGGGTGTAAAGCTTGCAAGGCCTTAAAATCTTCAATCGACTGAATCACTTGCTTGCCGTAAGTCAGCAATAAATTTTTACAACAGTCCCCACATTGATTACAAGTGCCTGTGCGCAGTGTGTATTGGCCTTTTTCAGGCACTTCTTGATACGGCCATAAGCGATGCCGTAAGAGTCGCGCCCCCCTTAAAAAGAAGGACGCAAAAGGAATCGCGCCTAAAACAGCGAAATACAAGCGATTAAAAAAGCGAGGAGACGCAAGGCTTTCCTCTGCGGAAGAAGCGTGATTCATCATAGGCTTAGTGTAAAAGAAGTGGACGTCGCTGGCAAGGCTTCTTTCTGCTATGCTAGGAAGATGTTGGACTCCAAACCCGTCACCTTAACTTCAAATGTTTCACGGCCTGCCAAGCTTCAACGTTTGGATGCGCTGAGCATGCAACAGCTCGCGCGTGAAATCCATGAGGATTTTGTGGGAGCGAAGATTCAAAAAATTCATCAATATGGCCCCACGGAATGGGCCTTGGAATGGTGGGGGGTGCGTTCTGAAACCACGCCTGAACATGAACGATGCTGGCTGATTATCGATTTAAATAAAGAAAACCCCTTCTTGGGCTTCTGGACGAGCGCTGAATTTAAATCGGTGTATCCCTCGGCCAAATCCACCCACCAAAGCCCTTTACTCATGAGTCTGCGCAAGTATCTACAAGGCAGTCGTTTAGAAGCAGTACAAGCCACGGTGGGGGAATCCGTCTTAGAATTTCACGTTAAATATCGTTGCGAATTGGGTTTTCAGCGCGCGGTCGTATTGATTGTGGAACTCATGGGCAAATACAGTAATATGCTTTTGCTGGAAGGCGCTTCTCGTAAAATTCTCCACTTACAGCATGTGGTCGATGACACCCAAAGCCGTCTTCGTCCCTTGCATGTGGGGGGGACATATACCCCACCGCCTCAACCCTTCGGGCGCGTCCCTTGGACGACTCTGAATTGGCAGGCCTGCTGGCAAAACATAGCGACTTATCCCCGTTACTGCCCCAAAACGGCATTTTCTGCTTTACAGGGGAAAAGCTGGGGTTTGTCTAAAGCGATGATGCTCCCCCTTTTAGAGGCGGTTGCCTCCTTTGAAGACGCCGAAGCACTTTTAAAACAATGGATCCATCAACCCACGGCCGTCGTTCGCTATACCCCCAATGGGGAGCCGTCTGGCTTTCACGGTCTTTGTCTTACGGAAACGGATGTGGCGATGCCGTCTATGCTGTGGGCGACGGGCGTCTATTTTTACGCTTGGAAGTCGGCCCAAGTGCATGAAAAATCGCGGCATCGTTTACGTCAACCTTTAAAGGAGCGTCTTAAACGCCTAGACAAAGAACGTCAACGACTTCAATTGGCGGAGGCAAACGCGTTGGATTTGGACGCGGCTCAACATAAGGGTGATGTGCTGATGACCTTGTATAGCATGCGCTTTTTCAAGCATCCCAAGCCTTTTGAAACAAATTTTACCCCTGAGCTCAATCCACTCACAGGCGACGCGGGCCCTGAAATGCTCGTTGATTTAAAGAAAACATGGCTCGAAAATGCGCAAGTGTACTATCGACAAGTACAAAAAGAAAAGGGGCGTCGAGCCTATGACCATGACGCCTTGCACCGTTTAGACGCGCAGGCCTCTTTTTTTCAGGAACTGTCCGTCCTGCTGGAGCACGCCGAAACGCCAGACGATTTACTCGCCTTAGAAGAAGATTGGAAGGCCACCGGCCTGATCAAAATGAAAGTCAGCAAGACACGAGAAAAACCGTCTGAAACGACAGGCCTATTAAAAATGCTTAGTCCTGATGGCCTAACGATATGGGTCGGGAAAAGTAGTCAAGCCAACGGACGTTTACTGGCCCAGTATTTAAAAGCGAAAGATTGGTGGCTGCATGTGGCCGAAGGCTTGGTGGGGTCTCATGTGGTGGTCAAGGTACAGGGAACCCCATGGGCGGAGGCCAACGATTTACCTGTCGAAACGCTGAAAATGGCCACGGCCTTGGCGGCATGGTATTCCGAAGGACGACACAGCGGAAAAGTGCCTGTGTTGTACACCCGTGGTAAATACGTGCGAACGGTGCCTCATTCATGGCCCGGCCATGTCACTTACAGCCAAGAATCCATGGTGGTGGTGGTGCCTCAATGCTTTGAATCGTCACAAATACTATAAAAAACCCATTTTAGGGGACTTTGGTGGCAAACGTCACAAAAATGTCATATAATGAATTGTAACATATTATTACAATTTCACAGAAACGTCATAAAGTACTTGCTTCTTATTTTTGTTATTGATACATTTATTCTTGTGGAAGACATTTAGTCCTTCTTCAAACAAGCTAGTATTGATTTTCTCCCAAGAAAAGCCGAACATTTACATTGATTGGTTGGTTCTAAGCTCTCTTTAATAAAGAGAGCTTTTTTTTATGGAATTCCCGCGGCTTGGAATATTGTTTGATTTTCTTGTACGATTCGGACATAATCTTGCGTTTCTTTCCAAGGGGGAACGCCTCCTGCTTTTTTAACGGCATTAGGTCCTGCATTGTACGCGGCTAACGCCAAGGTCACATTTCCCTTTTGTCCTGCAAGCATTTTTGCTAAATATAAAGCAGCCCCGTTAACACTTTGAGTAGGGTCCCGACGATCCGTCATCCCTAGTTCCTTTGCCGTGTTCGGCATGTGTTGACCTAAACCGACTGCCCCTGCATCTGAACCTGCATTGGGATCAAAGACCGACTCTTGCAAAATCAAACCCGCTAACAAACTAGGAGCAATATTATATTTTTTAGCCACTTCAGTAATAAGTGCGCCATATTTTTTCCAGCCTTCTTGCGCTTTTTCCCACTTTTTTGGATCTTGTTTTGGATATTTTTTTAGTACTTGAGAAAAGTCCAGCGAACCCGTCGCGGGAGCCGTATTGGTACTGGCGGGCGTCGTGCTTGTTGGTGTCGACTGAGTCGGATTCATCACATAGGCCGTTTGTACAGGCGCAGGCGTATTATAAACTGGTGCGACGTTTGCAGGGGGAGGGGACATGGCTTGTCGTTGGGCCTCTAATAAATCTTGTTGCTTGGCGGCAAGCTCCGTATCAGCACCAAGCTTTAAAGCATCCTCGAGTAGTGTGGGATCTAAAACGCTATCGAGTGTGGAGAGACTTGCAGAACGTGGAGCAGCAAGCCCCTGTGGGTTAGAAAACTGCTGGCTAGGAATAGGGTACGTATTCGGATCGTACGTTAAGGGATACTGTGGATTAATGATCTCAGGTGGGGTAAAATTCACCCCCTGCTGGCTAGGAATGGGATATGTATTTGGATCATACGTTAAGGGATACTGGGGATTAATGATCTCAGGCGGGGTAAAATTCACCGCCTGTTGACTAGGAATGGGGTAGCTATTCGCCCCATAGGTCAAGGGATAATCCTGCCGTTGAGGAAGAGGCAAATCAACCGTGGGGAGCAGTGTGGGAAAATGAATGGGTCGATCAGGCACGTTGTATTGTGGCACTGGAATATTCGGCACCTGAGGCACCACATTGACTTGAGGCCGCGGAGGCGGTAAAACAGGGGGCGTAATACCAAATCGATAAGGAGAGGCGTTGGTGGCTTCTCCAAAGGTGACGGCAGCACCCCCCACGTTTGGAGCAGTCGGCGCAGTCAGTCCATAAGCGGGACGCGAACTATTAATAGCTTCCCCAAACGAAAGACTCCCCGTTCCCAAAGCCGGACGAGTCGGCTGGGACACCCCATAATAAGGACGCGTGCTATTAATGGCTTCCCCAAAGTAAAGCGGGTTCGTCGCATAACGCGGAGCCGCTGTCGCAGGCACAACACCATACAGACTTCTGTTGTCGTAAGAAGTCGTCGGGGAATATCCAGTCGATTGGTAAGCGCCTATTCGGGGATATGTCATGTATAAATGCCTGTGTCTTCTCTAAGTGAGCAAAACCTTCGTCCGTACCATGGATCGCTCAAATACTATCGTCCTAATCATATAAAAACAAAATCGGCTGTCTTTTGTGCGGTGAGTCCCCTTTAAGCCGTATAATCGTCACAAAATGCGGGGGGATGCCATGTCACCATCAGAAGCCGTCCATGACTTAAAAAGCATAAAAAAAGCCCTTGAGCTTCAAAGCCGAAAGGCGTTTTGTTCTAGATAATGAGAGAGAAAAAAAACTTAAAAAAAACCGTGTCTATATTAAATCCATGAGCAGAGGGAATTCAGCCAAGGTAATACAGACACGGGTGTCGTGTGTGTTAAGGAAATGTTTAATGAAAAGAGAGAGAGAGAGGGAAAAAATAAAGAAAGAAAGAAAACAGTGAAAGAAATAAGCCGTTTAAAGAAGAGTCTTAATTTGTGCTTACATATATAAAAACAATCTTAAAAATAAAAATGCCCCGAACAGAGCTTTTGTCTCTAATTTGTTACAATCTAATTTTAAACTCAAACAGATATAAACGATACAAAAAATAGTGTGTTAGAATAGCTTAAGCACTTTCTCTCACTTTTATGCGTTTCAACAGAATGAGTCTTGTCTTTATGCGCTCGGTTTTACTCCCCTCTTTTTTTAATCTAACCGACAGACATTCCGCTCGCCAAGGAGAGGCCCCCTCTGCTCCCGATGATAGCACGGTACTCATGGAAAACTTGCTCTTGCCCACGGCTCAACTTTCTCAATCACTGATTGACAACAATCAATTATTAGCCCCTCCCGAACGTCATCCTCAAGAAGCGCGCAGTACAGAAGAAAGTATCTTATTGTCTTATGTCCAAAATCGTCATAAGCATCAAATCCTTTCAATTTTAGACGGATCCCTATTGGGCATTGCAACAGGGGCCTTAACGGCGTTATCCGCCATTCCTATTAGCATTTTAATGAAGCGTGCAGGTTTAATGAAGCATTTTTCTCAGGTGTCTCAAAAAGACAATAGACTCCAATTTTTAAAACAGCAATTTTTATTTCGAGGATTTTATGACTTAGCAGAAGCTGATAATAAGTTACTGGCCTCCTTATCGCCCGTCTTGCGTACGTCCTTATTTGGTGCGGTGTCTGGTTTTTTTCTATCGCTGTACTTGGCGAAACATCAAACGAAGGAAGCCACCCATTTGGCGGATTTATTGCATCAAGAAAAAGAGTCGAACACCCAAGCCAATCAAGGCAATAAGACGCCTCCTTCAGAAAAAAGAATGAGCTACCCCGAATGGAAGTCTTTTGCAGAAAATGGCAATCATCAAATCATGCAAGCCTTGAAATTCAACTTTTTGATTTCAACAGCGGTACTTGGCTTACAAATGTTGTCTTTATTTACACTTGCCAAAGCCGCTCAAAAAGAACAGCTCCATATTAAAAAAATGTTTCAACTATTGGTAAACACTTTGGAAAATCCACATTCCCCTCTTCGACTGTTAAATTTAGTAGAGCATAATGCCGTACAGTGGATCAAAGAAAAAAACAAGCTTTCCAGCAGTCAAAAAATACATGAAGCCATTGAAGCTGAATTACCGACGGCTATTCAGCATATGTGCCTGGGTCGTTTCAATCTTTTAAATATTGCTCGACTCAGTATGCTTTCCTTATTCATGGCGGCTTTTTGGGTCAATAAAAATAAAACACATATTAAAAATGTTGAAATGGATGTGGTCCGCCAACATATAAAAAAAGGAGACATTTAAGCATTTAGCTATATTTTAAGTTGACTTGGTGAAAATGAAGGGCAACGGCATGTATTAGCTTCTGTTGAGATTTCATTTTAACCATTGTAAGGCAGCTGCAAAAGGCAAGAAGGCGGTAAAACGCCTTTTTGTTTTGTCGAAGCGAGAAAAAAGCCGTCGGCAATGCTTCATAAAGCCAAATAAGCATTCGATTTTGTGAC
>JBIJBR010000019.1:0-14185 GCA_044345135.1 Vampirovibrionales bacterium | reverse complement strand
TGCAAACACCTGACTTGAATGATGAAGACA
The DNA here is from genome assembly GCA_044345135.1 of Vampirovibrionales bacterium. GTDB lineage: Bacteria > Cyanobacteriota > Vampirovibrionia > Vampirovibrionales > JAJTHC01 > JAJTHC01. The sequence goes on along the minus strand of JBIJBR010000019.1, from coordinate 14,155 downwards.
CGGAAGCGAAACTGGCGGATGCCTTAGACGCCGTGAATGAGTCCATCGAAGCCGCTGCTGCTTTGGCGGAAGCGTCGGAAGAAGATCTTACCTTGACGGAAGAAGAACGCCATGCGCGTGCTTTAGAAGCGCGTCAAGCGAATCCTTTTTATCAAATTGGCTTGAGTGATGCGCGTCATATTAAGGCGGATGTTCAGTTGCACGATGTGCTTGAAATTGATGTGACCCCTTCTGAATTTGGTCGTATTGCGGCACAAAGTGCGAAGCAGGTCATTACTCAGCGTATTCGTGAAGCCGAAAAATTGCTGATTCAAGAAGAGTTTGACGAAAAGAAATACACGGTGGTCCCTGCGGTGGTTCAGCGGGTGGAAGGTCGTAACGTCTGGGTGAATATCGGTCGTAATGACGCCTTGTTGCCTACGCGGGAGCAGTTACCTGGAGAGTATTATCGTGTCGGTAATCGTATTCGTGCCTATGTATTGGAATTGAAAGATTCTAATCGTATGCCGACGATTGTGGTGTCTCAAGCTCACCCTTCTATGGTGCGTGAAGTCTTTGAATTGGAAGTGCCTGAAATTGAAGATGGGTTGGTGGAAATTAAATCCATCGCTCGCGAAGCAGGGCACCGTACCAAGGTTGCGGTACATGGAACCGATGGGGATGTGGATCCTCAAGGGGCGTGTATCGGGACGCGCGGTAGCCGTATTCAAGCGATTGTCAGTGAGTTACGCAACGAAAAAATCGACATTATTCGTTGGTCGGACAATCCTGGGGAATTTATTGCCAATTCCTTGGCCCCTGCCCATATCTTAGAAGTGCGGGTGGATTCGGATCCCGAATTGAGACGCGCCCTTATTATTGTGCCTGATGATCAATTGTCTTTGGCGATTGGACGAGAAGGTCAAAACGTGCGCTTGGCGGCAAAGCTCACGGGCTATAAGCTCGATATCAAGAGTATTTCTCAGTTTCAGCGTTTGCGCCAAGAGTTTTTAAATCGTCGCGCCACTGCGGAAAACGACGCGCTTGAAGAATCGGGTGAAGCCGCCGAAGCCCTTCAGGCTCAAGTCTTAGAAGCCTCTGGTTTTTCGCCTGACGCTCCTTTACCCGCTGAGGTAGACTAATACGTTTTGGATTCGTGGGAAGCGTAATGCCTTCCCACGAATTTTGATGGTTTTTTTGTTCCTTTACATTTGAATGATGAAAGCTGGGTGCGGTGACTTCTATCCTTCGAAACGCACGAAAATTTAAACGCCGATGTGTCGTTTGCCGTGCGTATCGGGCAGCTACCGAAATGTGGCGTTTGAGAGCCTCGTCTTTTAAAGAAGCGCTTACGACTTCTGAAACAGGGCGTTCTGCGTATCTTTGTCGGGACGCTCAGTGTGTGGAAACCTTAGTATCTAAAAAAGGTCGCCCTTTGTCCCATGCCTTACGTTGTTCCATTTCTATTGAAACCCTTAAATTAAAATTTTCCCTTCTTTAAATACGATTTTATTCAAGCAAACTAAAACATAAACGAGGTGCTGAAGCACATGACTGCAAAAATAAGAGTTTACGAACTCGCCAAAGAACTCAATATGCAAAATAAAGACTTGGTGGACTACCTGCAAAAAACCTTGCAAGTGGATGTAAAAAGTCATTCGAGTTCTATTACGGTGGAAGACGCCGTGAAAGTACGAAAACATTACGGTTCGTCACCTGTAGCGGTTGCGACTGTGACAAAACCCAAGGTAACTGCCCCTCTCTCCACCCCTGATCTAACTGTTAAAAAGGATGCCTCTTTGCCCACTGCCACCCCCACGCCCCTAAAGTCTGAAGAAAAAACCGAACCCCTGACCGAAGTCCCTGCGTTAACACCCAGAAGCACTAAACGTAGTTCGACGATATCGACGTATTCTCCTCAGCAAAGCCGGCCTGCGCTCCGCCCTGCGTTGACGCCTCGTCCGAATACGCCTACCGCGAGTTCTTATCGTCCCCAATATCCACCAGGTTCACAGGGACCCAACGGAGCTCCCGCCAAGCGTCCTAGTTTACAACCCAAGGCAGGCACGATTAAGCCTGTTGATCAGCGGACGCTTACGCCCCAACAACGCGAACAACAAGGGGGTGCTCGTCATGGTGGAGGCGGCCAAGGTTATCAAGGCTATCGTTCTGCAGGCCCTGCCTCTTCTTCAGGTACTGCGGGCAACCGTCCGTATACACCTCCTACACGTCCTATGCCTCAGGGTAATGAAAGCTTAGTGGTGTCGGCCGATTTTATTCCAGAAGTGTCTAAAGAAAAAGAACGGGCCAAAAGTTTTTCTCCCCAAGCCAAAGGGAAGTCTTCTGTTTCTAAATATGTCAATAAAAATGAAGTGGACAAAAACAAAGAAAAATTAACGGCTTTATTTCGTCCTGCTCGTAAGTCAGGTAAAACGTCTAAAGCGGAACGTCGCGCAACCGCTGCGGCCATTGAAGCAGAAAATGCAATTCCCCCCACGCATTTGGTTTTTGATCATGCCGTGACCGTCCATGAATTGGCGCAGTTGCTGAAGCAAAAAGACACCGAAGTCATTAAATATTTGTTTATGAAAGGGATTATGGTCACGATTAACCATACCCTCGACTTTGATGCCATGATTGATATTGCCCAGCATTTTGAAGTGGAAGCAGAAGTTAAAAAAGTGAAAGATATGACCGAAGTAGAAGTGGTCAATGTCTTGGACCGTAAAGCGGATGAAGAAGCCAGAACGGCGCAATGGGTGCATCGCGCTCCTGTGATTTCTATTATGGGTCACGTGGATCACGGTAAAACGTCTTTGTTAGATGCCATTCGTGAAATTCGAACCAATATTGTCGACACGGAAGCAGGCGGGATTACTCAGCGAATCGGAGCCTATAGTGTTGAGAAAAATGGTCAAAAAATTGTCTTTTTAGATACCCCTGGTCACGAAGCCTTTACGGCAATGCGGATGAGAGGGGCACAAGCCACGGATATCGCCATTTTAGTGGTGGCGGCGGATGACGGAGTCATGCCTCAAACCATTGAAGCCATTAACCATGCCAAAGCCGCGAGCATTCCGATTATTGTCGCCATCAATAAAATTGACAAGGCGGGTGCAGACCCCGATCGTGTCATGGCGGCTTTAATGGAGCATGGGGTAATGTCTGAAAAGTACGGGGGCGATGTGGTCACCGTAGAAGTCAGTGCCTTACAGCGTTTGGGTGTGGACGATTTATTAGAAAATATTCTACTTTTATCGGAATTGTTAGAACTCAAGGCCAATCCTCATGTTCCTGCTGAAGGCGTGATTATTGAAGCCAAGCTCGACAAGGGTAAAGGCCCTGTGGCCAGTGTCTTGGTTCAAAAAGGGACTTTAAAAGTTGGCCAAAATATTTTAATGGGTGCGGTGGGTGGCCGTGTGCGTGCCTTAATTAGTGATGCGGGTGAACGTATTCAAGAAGCGGGTCCTTCAACCCCTGTTGAAATTTTAGGACTAGAAGAAGTGCCTGTTTCAGGTTCTTTACTCCAAGTGATTGAACATCAGGCCACCTTTAAACAGCGCCTGAATTTAGCGCAACAAAAGGAACGAGAACGTCGTTTGTCCGCACGTACCCGAAATGCGGGAGGCTTGACCACGTCCTTAGATGATGAAAATAAGAAGGAACTGCGGATTGTCTTAAAAGCCGATACCCATGGTTCTTTAGAAGCCGCCCAAGGCTCCTTAATTAAATTAGACACGACCGAAGTGCAAGTCAATATTATTCACACGGGGACGGGTGATATCACAGAGGCGGATGTGATGTTGGCGACGGCGTCTAAAGCGATTATTATTGCCTTTAATAGTCGTGAAGATGTCAATGCCGCTCGTATCGCCGAGTCAGAAGGCGTGGTGATTCATCGGTTTGATGTCATTTACCACATGGTGGAACGCGTCGAAAAATTGATGCTAGGTGAGTTGGATGCGGACATTATTGAAGTCGAATGCGGACAAGCTGAAATTCGTCAACACTTTACCATTGGTAAAACGGTTGTTGTCGCCGGCTGTATGGTGATTCAAGGTAAAATCATGCGCAGTGGTCGTATTGAAGTCAAGCGCAATGGTAGCGTGATTCATGAAGGTTTTATTGATGTTTTAAAACGCTTTAGAGATGACGCCAAAGAAGTGGCACAAGGCTTTGAATGTGGGATTACTTTAGCGAAGTTCCATGACCACCAAATTGGAGACATCATTGTGTCGTATCAGCAAGAAGAGCGCAAACGAACCAGCCTCTAGCGTGCCAAAGGAGTCGACAACGATGAAAAACGAACGACAAGAGTTTAGTCGGGTGGATCGTGTACGGAAAGCCATTCAGCGCGAGTTGGGGGACATTTTACGTACTGAAATTAAAGACCCACGCTTGGAAGACTTGGTTATTTCTATTACCGAAGTGGATTTAACGCCTGATTTAAGTGTGGCAAAGGTGTATTTTAGTATATTTTTAGACGACAACGATGAACGTCAAGAAGTGATGACCATTTTGATTTCACACCAAGCCAAGGCCCGTAAAGCATTGGGGCAACGTATTCGCCTTCGTCATACGCCTGAACTACTTTTTAAGTTTGATGATTCCTTAGAACGCGGTGTGCGTATGAGTCAATTATTGGATCAAATTGCTCGAGGGGAACTCGACTAACGGGCTGGTGTCTAGTCGTTTAAAGGAGTTTAACATGGAGCAGGGCAATACTTATCGATTAATCTCTTGGAATGTGAACGGTATTCGAGCCGCCTTTCGCAAGGGTTTTTTAGACTGGTTGATCTCAGAAAGGCCTGATGTCTTATGTTTGCAGGAAACTAAGATTCAAGCCCACCAATTGACCGAAGACATGATGGCTCCGCCTGAGGGGTACCATGCGTATTATAGTCATGCCACGCGCCCCGGTTATAGTGGGGTTGCGATTTGGTCTCGTATCGAACCGCTTAACGTGGTGGAAGGCTTTGGGGTGGAGGCCTTTGACTGCGAAGGGCGAACCCTGATGCTTGAATTTGAGGAATTTATTTTATATGGGATGTACTATCCCAATGGGGCGTCTAGTGTGGAGCGCTTACGCTATAAAATGGAGTTTTATGATGCCTTTTTAGAAGGGCATATTAAGCCCTTACAAGCCAAGACGACTAAACCTATTGTTCTGACAGGGGATTTCAATACGGCACACCACGCGATTGATTTGACTCGTCCGAAAGACAATGAAAAGGTTTCGGGTTTTTTGCCTGAAGAACGGGCGTGGTTGGACCGTCTGCTTGAGGCGGGTTTTGTGGATACCTTTCGCCTGAAACATCCCGATGAGGCGGAACGCTATACGTGGTGGGCGATGCGTACCCGTGCGAGAGAACGTAATGTGGGTTGGCGGATTGATTACTTTTTTGCCTCTGAAGCACTTCGTCCCTATATCGTGGCGGCGGATATTCATGATCACACCGAAGGTTCTGACCATGCCCCTGTTTACTTGGCGCTTAATTTTCCGACTTAAGAGTGGCGGTGATTCAGGGTGTTTTCAAATAGATAAGCGTTACGAATGGTGTAGTTTATCTGCCTTTTTTCGCTGGATGCCTTATGAAGGATCGGTATCTGGGTAAAGTAAGGCTTTAATGGTACGTCCGCCCGCGTCCAAAACGTCTTCCACCCCTTTGCCCAAAACCGCGTGAAGGGACGGCTCATCTTCATAATCCTGATGCTGAATCAAACGCCAATGCCGTCTGACGCGTAAGCGGGCATCGGGCGATAATAAATCTAAAAATACCTCAATGCCTGTAGCCTCCACCAAGGGTTTGGCATAACAGCCGAGGGGTAATTGACATCCCCCTTCTAGGAGGCGTAAGATTTCACGTTCCGCTTGTATTGCTGTGGTGGCAAGGTTTTTTTCTTTTAATCCATTAAAGTACGGAAAGAAGGGACTGTTCTGATGAAATTCAAGACCCAACATTCCTTGACCTACCGCCGGAATCAGTTCTGTTTCAGGGCAGAAGCGATGGGTGATACGCTGCGACAAGCCCAAACGATTTAGGCCCGCTACGGCTAAAAGTGTGGCATCATACTCGTCAGTCTCTAGCTTATGAAAGCGTGTTTGCACATTGCCACGGATATTGCGATACTGTAAGTCTCCTCGTAAACGCTTGAGCTGAGCCACGCGCCGCAGCGCACTCGACCCGACCACGGCCCCTGCGGGCAGGTCCCAAAAGGTGCTATGTCCATTGGCGGCAATAAAGGCATCTTCAACGGCTTCGCGTTCCCCAAAAGGCAAAAGCTGTAAGCCTTCAGGGATTTGAGAGGGCATGTCTTTCAAGCTATGAACCGCTAAATCAATCGTGCCTGACAATAAATGTTCTTCTAGTTCTTTAACAAATACGCCATACTGCGCGTGTGGACGGCCCACTTGAGAAAGGGGATCTGTTAAATTTAAATCGCCTAAGGATTTTAAGGCCACCTCTTCAAAGCGGATCCCTTGAAAGAGGGGGTTTTTTTGAAGGATATGGATGACGTGTTGCGTTTGAAGCAAGGCCAAAGGACTGTCTCGCGTCCCCACTTTTAACACCTCTCGGGTCTGCTTTGTCACGGCTTAATCCTCGTGTTGGGGGGGGTGTTTATCAAGATGTGTGTGGGAAGCTTTTAGGGAAAAGGGTTCACGCGAATAAGGTAAAGGCTGGAATAAATCCCTTAAAATGGCCAAGTCTTTGACTTGAAAACGTCCTTGATTAATGAGCGTACTCGGACTATGCAATAGACGTTGAATGAGTCCCGCAGACCATTGCGTGCTGGCGTCCTGCCACGCCTCTGGCGGAAGATCTTCAAGGACTAAGGGGTGATTCTGTACATAGTCTTCATGCAAGGTTTCTACAAAGTCGCGAAAATGCTTTAGTTCTGCTTCACAGGCAATTTTATTAAGACAATTGGGGAGGTGATTCAAGGCCTTTTCAATTAAGGCTTCTGCACTTTGGCGTAATCGAGCTTCTTTTTGAGGATCAAAACTAGACATACCGATTAAGGCATCCGTGTCATACACGTGAATATGAGGATACGCTTCCGCGACGTCAGGACAAACATTTCGTGGTACGGCAATATCATAAATACTCAGAGGGGTGATGCGGTCTTGAAATTGTTCCGCATGAAAGAGTAAATGAGGGGCCCCTGTGGCGACAAATAACAGTTCGGCTTGATTAAGGAGTGTCTTTGCCCCTTCCCATGTCACGCCTGAAAACGAAAAGCGCGTTTCTAGTTCTTTTAAGCGTTCGGCACTACGGTTTAACAATTGAACATGGTGACGCTTTTCTAAAGGTAAAAGTTCATTGAGGCGCTCTAAAATTAAGCACGCCATTTTGCCCCCGCCCACCACCACAATTTGACGTTGCACCAAGTCAGGGTGATGTCGCATGGCCAAGTCTAAGGTGGCTTTGCTCACGCTGGCGTCTCGACTCGCAATTCCTGTTTTACTGCGGACTTGCTTGCCCACGTGAATGGCTTCACAAAAAATGGCGCGTAAACTGCGTTCAAGGGGAAAGTCAGGGGTGTGGGTGGATTGGGCCATTTCTAACGCGGTTTTTACTTGGCTTAAAATTTGTCCTTCTCCCAAAATGAGACTGTCTAAGCCACAGGCAACGCGGTAAAGATGTTCAGGAACGGCTTGCCCGTAAAGGACATTCACCGCTTCACTTTTCATAATGGCCGCGTCAATGCCTTTTTCTTCAATGAAGTACTGTTTTAAAGCGAGTTTAGCGTGCGCCACATTAGAGCAAAGGGCATAAAGTTCCACACGATTACACGTGGTTAATACCACTAAGGAGCGAATACCCGATTGTTGGGGGGCTTGGGTTAAATGTTCAATAATTTGGGTAACTTCATGATCTTGAAAGCTAAAAGATTCCCGAATATCTAAATCAGCCGTCGTATAATGAACACCTAACATCAGGTAGTCTTGATAGAGGGGTAATTCCACGGGGGGGTGACGTTCCACGTTAAGCCTTCCCATCATGTCAACAAACAATAATGCACTCATTCAACGCGTTGAATTGAACTTATCTCATTATAGAATACAACAAGTATTTTGTTTTTACACGAAATGACACTAAAAAGGGCTGATTTCTCATGCGTATTCAATCGTCTTGATGAAAGCCTCCCTATTCATCGAAAAATTCTATGTCTAGGGTATACTTATGTTTAAAATAAAAAATAGACGTGGATCGCTGATCTTAAAAAATGTTATGATAAAGAAAGTCCCTTTTGCTGAAGGAGTCGTTATGTCTTATTTGACGATTGAGAATCTCACCAAACAATTCGGGGAGACTCGTGTCTTAGAATCGATTCATTTTGCCGTAGAAAAGGGAGATTTTGTCGTCTTGGTGGGCTCTAGTGGTTGCGGAAAATCCACCTTGCTTCGCTGTATAGCAGGTTTGGAAGACCCCACGGCGGGAAACATCCAATTAGAAGGGGTTAATCTGCTTCAAAAAGCGCCTCAAGATCGAGACTTGGCCATGGTCTTTCAAAACTATGCCTTGTATCCGCATATGAATGTTTTTGACAACATGGCCTTTGGCCTTAAAATGCGAAAAACACCTAAAGCGTTGATTAAAACGAAGGTGCAAGACGTCGCTGAAATTTTGGGTTTAGAACCTTTATTGAAACGTAAGCCTGCCCAATTAAGTGGGGGGCAATGTCAACGTGTGGCCTTAGGCCGTGCGATGGTTCGGAATCCTAAGCTTTTTTTGATGGATGAACCTTTGTCGAATTTGGATGCACAATTACGCCAACATATGCGACATGAATTGAAGGCCTTACACCAAAAATTAGGCGCCACCACCCTTTATGTCACGCATGATCACACGGAAACTTTGACGCTGGCGGACAAAGTCGTGGTGCTCCATGAAGGACGCATCGCCCAATACGACAGCCCCGTTCACATTTATCAAGTCCCCGCCAACGTATTTGTCGCAAAGTTTATGGCCCAAATGAACATCTTACCTTTATATCAAGATCACGCGGGCTATCGCCTTCAAACTGACGCGGGTGACGTCTTAATGGACTCCTTTGTCTTACCTGAGCGATTACAAGCGGCACTGGCGCCTGCTTTTGCGCGAAGTTCTGAACAAAAAGTCTTATGGGGTATTCGACCAGAACATTTAAGACTCTTTCCTGAAGAAGACGCCCAAGCCTTTCACGTTTTTTTACAACAAAGAGAATTACACGGGGCTTACCAAACCCTACGACTTGCTGCTAAGGCACATACGGCTTATGACTTAGTGGCGCATGCCTCTTTTGAACTTGAGACAAGGCATCATACGGAAGCGGCCCTTCCTTGTGGTTTTTTCTGGAAGGATGTTCAATTTTTTGATGCGCAAAGCCATGAACGTATTCCACTTTAAGGTTTGGGGGTCTTGGTGGTTGGGGCCTTAAGGGGGCTGTAGTGCTCTGTAGGGGTGATGGATTTACCCTTGTTTTAAGCGGTCGATTGTTTTAGACTTAGTCACATGAACAAACGGTTTTCGTCCCCGTCTTTAGAGCTGTTGGTAGATACGTATCGTCCCGCGCAAGGGGGAAATAAATCTCATTGGGGAATGAGGCTGCTTGGTTTTGGCTTTGTCCTAGGGACGATACTCCTGTTCTTACTCAGTGTAAACGTGGGTTTTGTTATTTCAAATAGCCTGACTAAACTGCCTGACTTAAGTCGCTTGAACCAATGGCACCCCGCGGAATCGACCCGTATACTGGATGTTAATGGTACTTTAATTGCCACGATTAGTGGGGATGAAGACCGTACGGTGAAAACGCTTTCTCATATTTCACCCTATTTGCCTCGTGCTATTATGGCGATTGAAGACAACCGCTTTTATCAGCATGAGGGCGTGGATGTCAAAGGAACGGCGCGCGCTATTTTAAGTAATCTAAAAGGCGGAGAAGTCCAAGGAGGCTCCACCTTAACTCAACAATTGATTAAAAACCTTTACTTATCGTCTGAACGTTCTTTGGCGCGAAAATTGGCAGAAGCCTTGCTCGCTACACGTATTGAAAAGCTTTATGACAAAAATAAAATTTTAGAACTGTATTTAAATGTGGTTTACTGGGGAAATCAAGCCTATGGTGCGGAAAAAGCGGCCAAGTGCTATTTTAATAAATCTGCAGAAGCGTTAAGCTTGGCGGAAGCGGCCTTACTGGCGGGTTTACTCAAAGCCCCCGAAGGTTTAAACCCTTATGTGTATCCAGAAGCGGCCAAAGCTCGTCAACGCTTGGTCTTGGACGCGATGCAACATTTTGGATTCATTAATGCGCTACAGTACGAAGAAGCCCTGAGCGAAAAATTGCATTACGACAAAACGCCTTCCCGCCATTTATACCCTTATTTTGTAAACCATGTTCGACAAGAAATGACCACCTTATTCGGTGAAACCCTTGTTCGACAAGGGGGCTTGCAAGTCACGACGAGCTTAGACCCCAGCGCGCAAAATGCCGCTGAATTTCGTATGCGACAAAGTTTTAAAAAAGCCCCTGCGGGTTCGCATCTCAAAGAAGGAGCCATGATTGTATTGAATGTGGATGATGGCCACATTCTGGCCATGGTGGGGGGGCGAGATTTTAATATCTCTCAATTTAACAATGCGACCATGGCGCGTCGTTCCCCTGGTTCAACGTTTAAACCTTTTGTGTACTTAACAGGTTTTCGTTTGGGCAAAATTACGCCCGACTCCATCATTGAAGATCGCCCCATTGCCTATAATACGGGCTATGGCTATTGGCGACCTAAAAATTATGACGGCGTGTTTAAAGGCCGTATGAAAATCCGTAATGCCTTGGCACAAAGTCGTAACACCACCACGATTCAAGTTGGGGAACGCGTGGGTTTACCTGCCATTACAGAAACCGCGCGTTTAGCAGGGATTCAATCTCCCATTGCGCCCAATTTTGCCAGTTTATTGGGTGCTTCTGGCGTGTCCGTCTTAGAACTCGCCACCGCCTATAGCACTTTTGCTCGAGGGGGGACCTATCTCGCTCCTCAGGCCATTTTAAAGATACAAGACAGTCGTGGTAAAACGTTGTACCGGACTCCCCCGACTCCAGAACGTCGATTACCGAAGCAATCTGTTCAAATGATTAACGCCGCCTTAAGCACCGTCGTGAAAGTAGGTACGGGTAAAAAAGCGCAACTTAAGAATAGAGAGGTTGCGGGGAAGACAGGGACCACTGATAAAACCAGAGACATTTGGTTTGCGGGCTATACTCGCGATTTTGTAGGGGTCTTATGGTTTGGGCATCCTCAAAATATACCGCTTAAAGGGGTGGGCAGTGGGTACTGCGTTGAAACATGGAAGCATTTTGCAGACGATTACTACAACACGCATCCCCTTCCCCCACGTCCTTTGGAGGGAGCCACGGCTCATTGGTAAATGGGGCAAACCCTTTTCTGCTTAATCTAATTAATTTCTAATTAATCCAAGTGAATGCCATGCCCCAAGTGACGTTCGGCCACTTCCAGCCATGCTTCAGACAAGCTCGGGTGAGGGTGCACGGTCAACGCGAGATCTTCTACCGTGGCGCCCAACTCAATGGCTTGTACCATTTGACTAATCAAGGCATCTGCATAGGGACTGAAGACTTCTGCTCCTAAAATAGCCCCTGTTGATGCTTCGACCACTAAGAGCAGTTCTCCTGTTTTGGCTTCTTCAATACTGGCACGACCCAATGCGCTAAACGGAAAGCGCGTTAGCCGTACTTGATACCGCTTGAGGGTGGCTTCTTCTAGTGAATATCCCACGCGAGCCAATTCAGGTTGTGTGTAAATCACCGCAGGGATTTGAGTGCGTTCATCTAAACCCTGTGACTTGCCTGCCAAGGTATCGGCCAAAACCAAAGCATGATGAGACGCCACATGTGCCAATTGAGGATGGCCGTGTGTCACATCTCCAATGGCAAAAATATGCGCTTGATTACTTTGTAATTGAGTATTGACCATTATCCCGCCACTTTGTGGGTGCACCTTCACTCCCGCGGCTTCTAAATCTAGGAAATTCGTATTCGCACGACGTCCAGGGACGATGAGAACGCGGTCTACCGTCACGGAGCTCTCCGCCCCCGTTTCCTCTGACATCGGCGCCATATGCAGCAGCACTTGTGAACCTGCATCATCTACGGTTGCCGAACGCACGTCCATTCCCAAATGAAACGTGACCCCGTCTTGTATTAAGGTCTGCTGTAAAACGTTCACCATTTTACGGTCATAGCTCGGTAGAATATGAGGTAATCGATCAAAAACCTCTACGTCGACTCCTAAACGTTGAAAGGCTTGTGCCAGTTCTAATCCAATTACCCCTGCGCCAATAATGCCTAATCGTTTAGGTAAGTCGTTCATGTGGAAGACATCATTCACAGTAACGGCGTAGGGCGAAGGAAGATTTTTAAATACGGGAGGCATCACGGTGGTAGCACCCGTGGCAATAACGAAGGCATCGGCTTGTAAGAGTGACGCGCTTCCCTTTGACGAAAGGACTTCTACCGCCGTTGGGGAGACAAAGCGAGCCTTTCCGTTTAAGACTTGAACCTTTAAACGCTTGAGCCGTTGTTCAATCCCTCCCCGAAGCTGTTGAACGTTTGCGTCAATATGCGCTGATAAAACGCTCCACTCTAAATGACGTGTGACGGGTTTTGAAAAGGCCATGCCCCACGTATTTAAATGTTCAGGCTGCATTTGATGATACTGATGACTGGCATGAATTAAGGCTTTAGAAGGAATGCATCCCCAATTAAGACAAGTTCCTCCCAAAAATTTTTCTTCCACAAGGGTGACTTGAAACCCATGCTGCGCTAAGCGAATGGCCATGATGTAACCTGCAGGGCCCCCGCCTATAATCGCAATCGTTTTAAACATGGGAATTGAAGATTCTGTCATGGCAAGGCTCCTTCAAGCAAAAAATAATTTTCTCCTATTCCATTATAGTTTAACTGAAACATACGGGTGTTATGCAAGTAAAACAGTTTACTGCATGAAACGATTCTTACTATAAAAAAAGCATTCACAGGCTCATTGGTTTGATTTAAATTAATAGGTATCGAAGGCAATCGTTCGTTGCACTTCCTAAACATTGCATTTTATTATTAGTTTGTCGATTCACGTCGTAATGAGTGTATGGTGTGTTATTTAGGGTTTTGTTTTATGCTTTTTAGTTTACCTTCTTCCTATTTATTACAAGATGTCAAGTTGACTTTTTTAACTCTCTTATGTTTGAGTCTGCCCGCCTTGCTGATTTTCACTACTTTGTCTTGGCTTTAAAGACGCGTGAAGACTTCACTAGTGTCGATCCATTTTATTTTAAAAACAAAATGGGGGGCCTTCAGGGGGCGATGAAGGCTTTTGAGTCGTTTGTATTTCTCGATGTAAGTGTTGTAGAATCTTAATTTTTTGCTCAATATGGGGAACCTGAAAAATCGATTTAGGATCTAAGATTTCTTTTTTAACGGCTTTATTGAGCAATTCTTCTTGGTCCACTAAAAAATGGTCTACGGTGTTAATGTACTGAAGAACTCGGGGGTGTTCTCCCAAAACAAAAGACAAAAAGGTCTTCATATTGTCATGGGTACGTTGGCATTGATGAAAAAGCCGTACGATATCCGTCCCACGAATCTGTCGATTCAAACAGGTATAGAAGGTCCGTAAGGCATGATCAATCATGTTGAGTGTCACATAAAGCATTTCTTCTTCACGGGTATCAAACCCATCAGACGGTAGAGACAGGGGCATGGGAAGGCCTCCCTCTGGTTTGGAGTGGGGGATGAAAAACACATTGAAAAATACATTGATTCTTTAGGAGATTTAAATAGGGTTGAACATTATCTCTCGTGCAGTTACTATATAATATTTTTTACAAAAAAGCAAGGGTTATTTCTAGGGGAAGCACCGAACGGAGTGACTTATGTTAAAATAGCTCTGTTGTTCTTATCGGGGCGCTTTTATAAAGGATTTTTGCATGATGTCACTCCCTTCCCTTGCTTCCAATGGTCTTCCGCTTGCTTTGGCCCATGTGGATCCTGAAATTGTGCACCGTGCTCAAAAAATAAAGCTAGTGGCCATGGATGTCGACGGCGTTTTAACCCCCTCTACGATTATTTGGAATGATCAAGGGATTGAAGAAAAAGTCTTTAACGTCAAAGATGGGTGGGC
>JBIJBR010000062.1:0-8230 GCA_044345135.1 Vampirovibrionales bacterium | reverse complement strand
CTTGAAAAAAAGCCTCCATGCGCTCCCGCACGAGGGGATGCAAAAGACCTTCTAAAAAAGCCTTGTCCTGCGGATTCGAAAATACACGCTCGGCTAAAACAGTTCGAGACGGTTGGTCTGTTTTCTCGTCAAAAACGGCCGTCCCAAAATAAGTACGCAAGGCCTGCTGAACCGTCAAATCATGCGCCAAAAGTTGATGCACCAGTACGTCCGCATCCACCACTGCATAACCTTTTGCTTCAAGTAAACGCCCCACCGTACTTTTACCGCAGGCAATACCCCCTGTAATGACGATTCGTTTCAGCATGGGTGCATCCCTTCTTTTTTATGTTATTATACAGCCTATTATCTATTTCGTGTCCATTGGGCAAAGAAGCATCAATCATGAGGATTCCCTGTGAAATGAGGTTTAACTGGAAAGCCGTATTTCTCCCCAAAGTTCAGGGGGTCAACGAATCGGGCCTGTTGTATACGCTCATGGCGGTGGTGTTTTGTACCTGCTTAATGGTGGCCAACTTAACGGGAGCCATATTAATCCCTTTAACGCTTCCTTTTTTAGGGGAGCGCCTCATTTCCGCAGGGATTATTACTTTTCCCGTCACCTTTTTACTCACCGATTTGCTCAATGAATTTTACGGTAATGCGGGAGCCAAACGTATTACATGGCTTGGTTTTATCGTGGCCATGGCGTTTTATGGGGTGTTTCGACTTTTAGAACTTCTCCCCATTGCGGAAAATTCTCCCATTTCAGCGACGGCGTTTCATCAAGTGGCTCATAATTTTACAGGCATGATTATCGCGTCACTCACTGCCTATTTGATTTCTCAATTTCTCGACATTGCCCTGTTTTCACAATTTAAAAAATGGACGGGGACTCGGTGGATTGGCGTTCGTGCAACGGGCTCTACCGTTATTTCACAAGCCTTTGATTCGTTTATTGTCACCAGCCTTGCCTTTTGGGGAAGCTTGCCGTGGTCTGAAATTTTACTGATTGGACGCTCCAATTACGAAGTAAAATTACTCGTTGCCTTAGGCATTACTCCTATTTTATACCTCTTACATGCCTTAATTCGTCGCCTTAAAATGTCGTAGCAATGGCCACATAAAACAAGGGTTGACCCGCTTGAGGCATTTCCATTTCATATAAATGCCAGCCCAGTATTGTCCCACAAGGACTACTCGCACGGCCAGTAAATAAAAGCATGACAGAAGCATCTACGCTTAAGCGTGATGCCGTCACTTCCGTAATGGTGAGGTCCTTCAATAAACCCAAGTGATTATTTTCCCACGCCTTCCATAAGGCTTCTTTCACACTCCACAAGGCAAGGAGTGGTAAGGCTTTTACACAATTTTTTTCAAGGGGGCAGGGGGTCAATTTGTCAAAGAGCCTTGGATGAATAGGACGATCAGACGCTTCTAAATCCACACCGATGACTTGTCTGGGGTCATGATGCATCGCCATGACGGCAATGTTTTCCCCATGGGAAATACTGGCAAAACGAGGTAAAAGCGCTTGAGCTGTTTCAGGAAATTGCTCGCGTAAGTACAAAGCCAATAAGGCGTGATGACGCGCACGCGGATTGCTTAAGCGAGCAAGCTTGGCGCGATGCTCCGCTTTTAGACGAGAGAGAGGCAGGGGCGTCTGCGTATAAAATAAAGACCACTCCTCCGTTTTTAAAAGCCTTTGTACAGGTGACATATTATAAACCCAAAGTTCTTTTTTAATCTTGAATCACAGTGCTTAAAGCGCGCTTGAATCTAAGCGGGCTTCCACCACAGACCAATCAATTTGTTGCCATAGGGCGTCCAGATAACGACTACGGTCCGTTCCATAATCCAACAAATAGGCATGTTCGTAAACATCCAGCACCAAAACGGGAAGGGCTCCCATCGGCGCATACGTGTTATGCGTATCCAAACCATAAAAATTCAAAGACTGATAACGCGGGTGATACGCCAAAATGGCCCAACCTCTCATAGATTTGGCGGCCGCCAAGCACTGTACTTTAAAGGCTTCTAAAGACCCAAAGGCCTTGATGAGTTTACTTTGAAGCGAAGCGGAAATGGCTTGAGGCACAGGACTTAAATTTTCGAAGTAGGCTTCATGAAGTAGCACCCCATTGAGCGCGAAACTTTCCTCAATCAATAATTCACGAAAAGGATGGTAAGTGGCGTTTACACCGTCTAAGGCTTCAGGACTAAACTGTTTTAAAGCGTCGACAATACTTTGATGTTTTTTAACATAGCCTTCATAAAGTTTAAGGTGGGCTTGAATTTGGTGAGCGCTGAGACCTTCAATGCCATTTTCAAGACGTGTAAAACGTTTCGCGACTCCTAATGGAGGAAGCACTTCAATGGGAGAAGGTCGCAGACGAGCAGATGACAAAGTCCCTAAACCCGAACTGGCTAATAAAAGGCTGGACAAAGCCAAGCCAGAGGCTTTTAAAAAGTGGCGACGGGTAACGCTTTTCGTTTCAAGAACGGGAGCGAGAGTGGGTTCGGGGTATCTTGGGTTCATTCAGGGAGTCTCCTAGCTCTTTAAAAACGACGAAAAGCAGAATCAAGCGTGAACCGGATTCTATCCAATTGGCCAGCCCCCTGTCAATGAGGATGATATAGTAAACGATTCCAGGTATCCGTACCAGCGTCCCAAGCAATTGAGTAGACGACCTCCACGGCTTCAACACCTTTCTTAGGCGAAAGTTCACCTGATGACTAAAAATAAAGCTTAACCCTACAAAAATAACGCCGCGATGTTAAAAATGTAACGGATTGTTACGATTTGGCAATTACTTAGATGTACTTTTCTTTATTGAGTTAAGGGACAATTTTGATACAAAAGCTATAGATAAAATCGTGTGTTAGTGAAGAGATAGAGAAAAGGAATTCAAATAAAATGTCAGGATATGGAAATTTAGGATTCAGTAATTATACCGCACCTTCTGGAATGATGTCGTTTGCGTCTAACTATCCTTCACAATACCCCACACAACCCTTACCCCAGCCTAATAATCTTCAATTTATTTCTGCTTCAAGTGCTTCAGCCCCTGCAGTGAACCCCGTCAATTATAATCAAGCTCCTTACCCATCTTTTTATTATTCAGCCCCTGCCGTGGACCCAGTTACTTATAATCAATCTCCTTATCCATATTTTTATTCAGCCCCTGCCACGGCGGCGAGACCTTATGGGCCTGTTTCTCCTCCTTACCAATTTAACCAAAACACTACAGGAGCCATTAAAAATCCCTCCACCCTATTAATGTTGCTTTTATTGAAAAACACTCAAAAAGCACCTGTTGTTGAGCCTCCCGTATTAAGTCCTGAGCCTGTAATTTCAAGTGGTAACGACTTTAATATCGGCACACCGACTCAACCCCCTACTAAAAATTTCTTGGCGCTACTGATGCTGTTCTTACAACGGAAGAATTCTTCTTCACCTTCTACACCTACACCAACGCCAGACCCTATCGTTGAACTCCCTTGGATTCCAACGCCCAAACCAACGCCCACTACGCCTTCGCCCACGCCAGATCCTATCGTTGAATTGCCTTGGATTCCTATAGCCAAACCTACGCCCACTACGCCTTCGCCCACGCCAGATCCTATCGTTGAATTGCCTTGGATTCCTATAGCCAAACCTACGCCAAAACCTAAACCAACACCACGACCTGAAATGATTGCTATAAATGAAAGTGCTGCGTATTGGGGAGACCCCCATGTGGTCGATCCAGATCGTAAGAATAAGGCAGAGAATAGAGGTGTTAGCTTTGATATCACCGAACCTGGTGAATTCAACCTGCTCAAGGACAAAGGCGTGTCTTTAACCGCGAAACAAGATTTGTTTCCACAATGGCAATTGTCTGTGGCCACAGAAATTAATTTGAAATTAAAAGAAAATGCCTTAAGCCTCAATGGAGGAGGCGCTAGCTTAAATGGTAAAGCCTTAAAAGAAGGTGAAATTGTTAAGTTAAAAGATGGCACGGAAGTCAAATGGGCAAAAGACCAGCTGACCGCAACCAATACCAACAAAACGGAATATGATTTTAGTTTCAAACTCAATAAAACCGACTTGAAAGACAAAGACGGTAAGCCTATTCATTATATTGACACGGATGTCAAAACCAAAGGCAAAGGGGTGGCCGCCGATGGCGTTAAACCGACGGGTATTTTAGGGGAAGGGTTTGATGCGGACAATAAAGAACGCACCAAATTAAATAAACCCTTAGATGCCTACCGAGTCAGTGATTATAAAGCTCCTAAGAAGGACGAAGCGACAGCCGCTAAAGCAGCAGATGCCGCAAAGGCAAAAACGCCTGCTCCTGCCAAGACAGAAACGCCTGCTCCCGCTAAAGCTGAAACGCCAGCCGTTAAACCAGCAGCGCCTGCACCAGCACCGGCGAAAAAATAACGGACAGTCCTTTCTACACAAGACACGGTTCAACAAAATAAAAGGAAAGACACCTACGTTAAAAGACCTTTGTGCTAGAATCATACATACGTTATGGTTGGAGTCTAGCGATCAAAAGCTTTTAGAGGATGTGGATGAGTATTAAGACGTCGTCTCGTGTGGCCTGTCTGCTACCGAATCGTATTGGGGATTGTCTCATGGCCTTACCCGCCGTAGCCACGCTAGCGGAAACCTTCCCCCATCGCATAGAAGTCCTCACGGATCCCTTTTTACTTCCTTTGCTGGAAACCTTTTCTTTTCCTTGGCAAATTCGCCCAATGCATTGGCAAACCAAAGTACGGTCTTGGGTGCATCCTTATGCCTATGCCTTACATTTGTTGACGTCTCATACCACTTGGGGCCTACGTAGTACTCTACATGCAGGTAAAAAGGTCCCTCAAAAATCGTGGATTCATTTTGATGAAGAGCTCCCTTTTTTAGACGTTCATACGTGTAAAACTTTATTATCTCCTTCTTTACAACACGTGATCATTCAAGACTTGGGCTTGTCCTATTCGATACTACAGAATATGGGGATTGGGCCTGCTTGTTTTGAACAACCTGAATCGACATGGTTAAATACCTTTCAAAGCAAAGTCTATCCTCATTTATGGATTAAGCCTCCCGCCTTAGATTCAAACTCTATGCCTGCTCATTGGCCCACTTGCCTTTCCACAACGAAGCCTTATATCACGATTTGCATGGAAGCCGCGTATGGATCCAAACGCAATGAAAATCGTCGTTGGGCATCTCGTCATTGGGTAACGCTATTAAACGCTTTGTTAGCACAGTTTCCTGACTTAGATATTCTGGTGCTTGGTTCCGAAAAAACACCGCTTCCGCTGACGCATCCTCGTTTGTGGGATCTTCGTAGGCAATGGTCTTTGCTTCAAGTGGCCTCCGTATTGACGGGTGCTGCTTTATACATCGGTAATGATTCAGGACTTTTACATCTTGCTAGCTACACCCACACCCCGAAGATTGGTCTGTATCACGTGACGGATGCTCTGCATTATGGGCCTGTACATCCCCAAACGCTTATCGCCTTTGAAGGTGAAATTCTTGGTGAGCAAGTACTTCAAGCGGCTATTGAGGCACTTGCCAGATCCCTTCAAACTTATTCAAGTTCATGAGTGTATAGAGCTTTCTAAAAGGCAGTTCAAAAAATTAGCCTTGCTTATCCATTCACGAGAGGCACTCTTAGGCCTTACTGGCATTAAAGAGAGCCTTTTGCGTTGTAGATCTTCCAAGCTTTAATGAAATACTTGAAGCCTTCATCGTCCAAAAAAAGCTTGCGTTAAAGCTGTGCTTGTCGTTTAATTGATTCTTGTTAGGACTTTATTTGAGTGGACAGTTAGCTCAGTTGGTAGAGCACCACATTGACATTGTGGTGGTCGCTGGTTCGAATCCAGTACTGTCCATTTTATTCCTTTGAAGCGTCCTTAAAATAACCTATTCAACGCTTTTTTAATCGTGGCATCTCCTATAAAATGAAAGGTTCTTCTCATGCGTGTTTCTCCTTTACTCTCTCGTCCTCAAAATCAAGCCTTCTCTCAGCGTCAAGGAACACTTGCCTTTGATGTCGGCGGAACCACCATTACTTCTGCCTATTATCATGGTGAAGATGAGCTTCCTCAAAATCGTCAGTCCGTCAAAACCCCCAAACATACGGATTCAAAACAAACGGCAAGCATGACTTTAGATATTTTGACCGAACAAGCGGCAGCCTATTTAAAAACACTTAGCCCTGATCAACTCTCCAAAGAAGGGGCCATTGGTATTGCTGCTCCTGGGGTCGTAACTCCAGAGGGTTCTCTCAAAAATTCAGGGAACCTTGAATTCCCTCCTGACTATCCTTTAGCGGCTCAACTTCAAGCTCGTTTAAAAGCACTGGGCTTTCACGTCCCCGTTGTCGTTATGAATGACGGAAAAGCCCCCGCAAATGCCATTGTACAATTCAAGCAACCCGCACTCGCCATTGTCGGAACGGGGGTGAACATCGCTCCCGATGCAAAAGTCAAAAGTGCAGAAGGGGGGCATGCGCATTTATATGGTCTTAAAAATCATACGGTTGAAGACCAGATTTCAGGAAGAGCTTTGGCAAGAATCGCTCAAGAAGAAGCGAAGAAGAGAGGTTTAAAAACCTTTGTAGGCATTAAGGTGGAAGACTTGTATAATGAGTCCCCTGATTCTTCTCTCTATGACAAAACCATGCGAAGAATCGGAGCAAACCATGCCCCCTTTGAAAAAAACATGACCTACTTGAAAGTGAGTGATCAAGACCGCGTGCCGAACCTTTCCAAAGCTGAAAAAGAAATCCTACAGCATTTGGATGATCACTTACACGACAAACTCGGCCAAGCCTTGGCGATTGCGCGACTAGGGAACGTTGATATGGATGGAATCATCCTCGCTGGTTCCGTGGCGGATATGCTTAATTTAGAAAAATTAAGAAGTTCCACCAATGCCTATATTGGCAAAAAACAGAAGGCTGCCTTAGGCATTAAAGATATCAGCTTCTTTGCCAAAGTCAATGAACATGCCGCCTTAAAAGGGGCCGCTCAAGTCGCGAGAGATGCTCTACAATCTTCAGGTAAATCAGTGACTCAAGAAGCAAAAGGCTTCGCGTGGGGAACCGCACTGGTCAGTCTGGTTCTCGGAGGGGCATTGGGATATCTCGCCAAAGCCATGATGAAGCCCAGTCCTAGTCCCACACCAGCGAAGCCCACCTCCGACCTTTCGGCGATGACGCCTGCAGAAAATTCGCAGAATGTAATCGACACTGAAGTCAAAAAAGAAGAGATTCCCGCTCCAAAACCTACTGAAAAACATTAGCGCTTTCTTTTCTTAGTGATTGTATAGTGTTCGATAGCTAACTCAAAACGATTGATCAGGGATTTGATTTAATCCTCCCTGATCAATGTGTTTCATGCCTAATGAAGCGAAGTAGCTTACGATTCTAAAAGCGCCTTTGCCGCGGAACGCCCCGAACGCCATGCGGTTTCTACTTTGGCCCCTTGACCAAAGGCATCTCCTGCCATCACACAAGGCTGTGGGAACTCTAAGCGAAGGCTTTCCTCTGTTAAAGGCGTTTGTGCAAACGCGTATCGCCAACGATGAATCTGCATCGTCGTAAAGTCACAAGGGTCCACGTTTAAATACGCCATAAGCGGAGCATTCCACGCCTTTAAGATCATTTCATCACTCTGCTCAAAGTACGCTTTTGAAAAAGTAGTAGATCCATGTATCGTCAACGCCCATAAGGCGTCTAAAGCGGCCTTGTCTCCTTTATCATGCTCTGGATATTTAAGTCGATTACATGCCAACCAACGAATAGGAGCATCCTCCCCCAAGGCCAATCCATGCGGATAGGGAAAGGTCGTTTGATGCGGTAAAATCCCCATGAACGCAAGCGATGGAGCATAAGTAACCGAGTGAAGCCTTGCCTTTTGATGGGGATCCATAACAAGGGCAGACGCCTCCAATAAATCCAAAGCTTGAGGGACAGGCAAGGTCAGTAGTAATTTTTTCGCCTGAAAAGAATGTTGCGTGTCGCTGAATGCGAGCCAGCCCTCATCATTGAAGGTCAAACGCGCTACTCGCTCCCCTAAATACAAAGGCGCTTGAAGCGAGTGAGCGAGCATTTTAGGTAAAGATGTCATCCCCACACCTGTAGGAATGTATCGCGGTCGAGGGGGGGCAGGCATCGCAGGCTTTTCCAGCATAGGCAACTCGTCAAACCACGGACGAATCCAGCCTGCGTCTAACCAAGCGCGCACTTCA
>JBIJBR010000227.1:0-2821 GCA_044345135.1 Vampirovibrionales bacterium | reverse complement strand
CCCCATGATCAAAAGACACGTCTGCCAATCGACGCGTGGCGAGCCGTCCCCCAACGCCTCGTCCTTTATCCACAATAGCCACACTTAAACCTGCCGCTTCTAAAACACGTGCCGCGCTTAAGCCTGCCACACCCGCCCCTATAATCAGCACGTCCAGATTATTTGAGGTCATGGGTGATAAAGCCTTCTAAAAAGTTGGGAAACACCGTAGAGGCTCCTGCATTAGCGTGAGCCTCTACCTTTAAAATAATACCTTTGTCTAGTAAAACAACCCCCGACAACTGAAAGCCATCCCCTTCAAGGGGGCCCGCCCCATGTCCTTCAAGCAAAGCAGGAATCCCTTTTTTAAAGGAATCCCAACCAAAAAGTTGTGGGAGGGTTCCGCGTTTCAACCCCACACTTTTATAGAGAATACGATCTGGATCGCTAAAGCGCGGGCATTCTTCTAAACCGTAGGCTTCAAAAAAGGCGTGCGTTTCTGAAGATTCTGGACTCATATGTACAAAACCCACTTGCACGTTAAGCGATTCTATTAAAGGGAGCTGTTCTTTTAAATCATGCAGCATTGAACGGCAAAACGTACAACCCAAGTGGCGTAAAAAAACCAAGAGCACAGGAGAGGCTTGACTGATTTGTAAAATACTTTCACCGTCTTGACTTTTAAGGTGACGAAAGGTAATGGCGTGTTGACCGTGATACAAAGTCGTTTCGGCCTCATCCGTATTTCGCCAATGCTGATAGGCCTGCTGTAAAATAAGCGCAAAGGGAATCCACCAAATCAAATCATCAAAAATAATATTCCAGCCAAAGGTCAGGGGGAAACGTCCTTCCCATAAGGCTTTGGCAAGACCCAACGTATCGAACGTTTTAATGAAAAGCCCTACGAGCACGACAGGCCAATAGCGAAACGGATGAATCGCAGCGATCCAATACGCCAGAGCATAAACCCCCACCATCATGCCAATACACTGACACAATTCAGGATAATTCGGCAAGGGAAGGCCCACAAGACTAAAGGCCGTCAGGGGAAAGAACACCGTCCAAGCCCCCCACACGATATTATAAAATCCAGCCAAAATCAGGACTTGGCGCATCCACGGCGCAAAGGGATGCGTCCATGAGTCGGTGGGCGTTGAAACCAGCCCTAGAAGATGACGCGTTGCTGTATTCATCAATGTTTATTTCGCCTCCTGTTTGTGGATTAAGTCTTCTAAAGCCAGCGGCAATTCAGGATATTGAAAGACAAATCCCTGTCTTTCAAGCGCCTCTGACGAAACGCGTTGACTCGCGAGTAAAAGGGAGTCTGCCAAATCTCGTAAAGCCCACTTCAGTAAAATTTCAGGAACAGGGAAGGGGGTGGGGCGTTCTAAAGTCTTACCTAAAAGAGTAGTAAATTCTTTATTCCTGACAGGGGAAGGCGCCGTTAAATTATAAGCCCCTTCAAGGGCACTCTGTTCCACCGCATAGATAAAAGCGCGTACGACATCTTTAATATGTATCCAACTCATCCATTGCGTTCCATTACCCAGTGGGCCCCCTAGCCCCCATTGAAAGGGAGGTAACATGGCGGCCAAAGCCCCACCTTCTTTGCTAAGCACCACGCCCAAACGAAATTGAACGCAACGAATGCCCGCATGACCAACAATGTGAGTGGCCTCTTCCCACCCTTTACAAAGTTCGGCCAAGAAGTCATCCCCTTGAAACGCGTCTTCGTCTAAAAGGGCTTCTCCCTGATGCACCCCATAAATTCCAATGGCACTGGCGGAAATAAAAGTTTTAGGAGGCGATTCTAGAGCACACAACAACTCACCCAATTGACGCGTCAATAAAACGCGTGAATTATACAAGCGCTCGCGTTTAGCGCTCGTCCACACGCCCATAATCGACTCCCCTGCCAAGTGAAGCACCGCATCGATTCGGCCTAAGGCTTCTAGACGAGCGACATCCGTTTCTTTGTAGTGAAGAACCTCCATATATAAGG
Organism: Vampirovibrionales bacterium; assembly: GCA_044345135.1. Lineage (GTDB taxonomy): Bacteria > Cyanobacteriota > Vampirovibrionia > Vampirovibrionales > JAJTHC01 > JAJTHC01. Next base: position 840 of record JBIJBR010000227.1, on the reverse strand, counting down.
GCTTAACACCTGCTTCCAAACGATGGGCTTTAGAGCTGGGCCGTAAAATTGCGTAGACCTCCATCCCCGCTTTAATCAATTCACGGCTAATGGCTTTGCCGACAAGACCGGTGGCCCCTGTCATTAAAATGGTTTTTTGGACGTTATTCATGATCGGTACTCTATCCTCTCAAGGTATTTCAAGACGATGACGTTAAAGAGGGGCTTAAGTCTCCTGCCCCAAGGAAAAGGGAAAAGCTTCCCACACTTGATGAATGAAGGCGATTAACATCACCATAAACGGGCGATAAGAGACCTCCGCTTCGGCTTGCTTTTGAAGTTCAAAAATAGCAGAACGGCGAAGATATTGCGTTAAGAAACGACCTTCACTTAAAGGAGCGTGAAAATGTTTGATTTCCGTGGCAATCAGCGTAGGGACTTTTCGTTTACGTTGACGCATTTCAAAATAAGCCACTTCGGCCAAGCGATGCTGTAATACTTCGGAAAATCCGACGTCTTTGGATAAGGCTTGAAGCGTTTTACACCACGTTTCAATAGCGTTTAAGAAGTTCAATAGGGTTTCCAAAGGAAGGTCCTGAGGAGCAATAAATCCCTTTTCATCCTGACAAACAGACGCCCACGCCTGCCCTAACTCATCAAAGAGAGGGATCGCCATCGAACAATCTTGTCGGTCTAAGTACCACGTCTGAAAGACAGGTTCGTCAAACAGTAAAGCGGTTTGATCTTGATACTCGTCTTTGGCATGGAGCCTCTTCTCAAAGGTGCTGAAGAAAGGGGGGGCTTCTATCAAAAATAAAAGACTTCGCCAGCATGTATATTCATGAGGCAGGGGGCGGGTCA
>JBIJBR010000217.1:0-3127 GCA_044345135.1 Vampirovibrionales bacterium | reverse complement strand
AAGCGAATCAACCAACGATTCAATTCCGCTTGAGTTAAGTCATGATGCACGATACATTCTGCTAAGCCTTGCGTGTCCTGCCCGACCACCAGCATGAGACTAATATCGCCATTGCTCCAATAACTCAGTAAAATCAGCGCTTGATGCCCATCCGCACTAGGGTAGGTGGCATAAGCCTCTTGTCGTTCAATATTTAAATGCCACAATGGTTTTTCACAACCCAAAACGTTTAAAGCATCCTCATCTTGTGGCGTGTAAGCCCCTGCCAATTGTAGCTTTTTCAAAGCTAATGTCACGGCTTTTAATTCTTTCGCAGGTATTTTTTTTCGAGTCGGGTAGCGTTGGTAACGATTATGTAAGCCCCACGCCGCGGCGATTTGCCCTGATTCTCCTAGGATTTGAATACACCATAAACGTAAGGCCAATGCATCAGGCAGTGTTAATAATAAGGGCAAGGCGAATCCCGCCAATTGAGTCGGAGGAATACTCCGTTCAATCCCACTTAAAATGTCAAAGATTTCGTCTTCTTCTAAATCCATAAAGGCATCTAAGAATTCAGTTAACGCATCTGGATTTTCAGCAGAGGCTTGAAAGATACGTTGCGCCTCTTTTTCCAGCAGGGCTTCAGGGTCTTTCATATGTTCAAAAAAGAATTCAGGATCCACATCATCGCCCAAGGAACGTAAAATAATATGAATATGATCTTTAACTTCATCCGCCACAGCAGGCAGAGTCACCAAGTGGTATAAGGGTTCTCGTAAAGCGTGAAGCTCTCCCATTTCCATAAATAAGTCACAAAGCGCTTCCAAACGTTTTTCAGGCTGGGGAGAGGCACCCGCCAATTCTTTAATTAAATAGGGAAACCACGTCTTGGCGGGGGCCAGACGTAAAAATTCTCGGCCAATTTCTTGGCGCTCTGAACGAGACAAAGTCGGATGGGCGCTCATTAACTGCAGCGTACTCATCAAATGGCGTCTTAACTGCATAGGGGCAGGATGCGTCACAAGGGGACTCCTTGAATCATTCGAACCCTTTTAGTATAAACAAAAGTATAAACAAAAAACGGCACGCGGTCACTGAAAAACGAAGAAATCATACCAAAACCAGAACTATCCACGACTCATATAAAGGTAGCCCTTCACACAATCATGAGACAAATCAGGGAGCTTTTCCCAAAACAAAACTTCTAGTTCTTCCTGAGACATTTGACGAACGAGATCAATCACCAAGGTTTTAACATCCAAGGTTTGGTGCAATTCTTTTCCATTTAATAAATTTTTTAAGGCTTCAGGCGTCATGCCAATCCCACTTTCTCTAAGCACAGTCATCCCGCACACTAGGCGGTAAACAAATCGTCATTCCAAAACGCTTAACCCAATGTGGCTCCTGCCAATTGCAACGCGTGGACAAACGCATCATCTTCGCGATATTCCATGGCCAAAGACTGAAATTTTTTCGCATCCAGCCCAATACGCGACAAACATTGTTGGTCCATCGGACAAGGATATTTTAAATCAAATAAGTGAATAGTGCCTTCTGCTTCTAAGCGAGCTTTATCCGTCATGCGAGCAAGCCAAGGCGTTTGAGCTAAAATAACATCACGACCACGAGGTTCTTGAGCAGACATCACGTGTCTCCTTTCTTTTTACGTATTGAAAATAAAAAACAAATACAATTCTTATGGTACCATAACTCTAATCAATCTGACGTTCTTTTTTTTGACGTAAGATTCATTTTTTATAAAATTTTGAGCCTTGATGATGAAGGAAATTTTCCTATGTTATGGATGAATTTTAAGCGTTGGATTATTGGAGAACCTCTCCCTTCTAGCCAAGAAAAACACGAACGTATGGCGATTCCCATGGCACTGTCTATTTTCGCAAGTGATGCCTTGTCTTCGACCGCTTACGCCACTCAAGAAATTTTACAAGCCTTGAATGTAGAATTTCTGAGGGCCTACCCCTTGCTGGTTAGTTTTTTATCCATTCCTGTGGCCTTATTTATTACACTAGTTTTAGCCGTGGTGGTGGTGTCTTATCGTCAAGTCATTAAAGCTTATGAAAACGGAGGGGGCTCCTACCAAGTCGCACGAGAACATCTCGGGTTAAAGGCCAGCCACATTGCGGGAGCCGCCCTTTTAATTGACTACGTGCTCACGGCTGCGGTATCAACGTCTGCTGCCGTAGATGCTTTGGCTTCTGCCCATTGGGTGACGGTGCCTCAAAAAGTGCCTGTCGCCATGTTGTTTTTAAGTGTCATTACGCTGGTCAATTTAAGAGGGGTCAAAGAATCGGGCTTTGTGTTTAGTATTCCCGCCTACATTTTTGTAGGCACCATGTGTATTTTACTCCTCAAGGGAGGCTATATGATGCTCACGGGTCAAGCCCCCCTTGATTTTTCACACGGTCTAGTCGCGTCGACAGGGGTGCCTTCTCATGCGTGGGCGTCTTTATGGAATAGTAGTTTGCTCCTGATTTTAATCAAAGCCTTTAGTCATGGTTGTACCGCCTTAACAGGGATTGAAGCCATTTCAAACGGGGTAAAAGCCTTTAAAGAACCTGTTGCGGACAACGCGAATAAGACCATGGTCTTGATGGGTGTTATTTTGGCGATCATCTTTTTAGGACTCACCGTACTGGCTTTTGCCTTTGGCTTGTTGCCTTCAAGCCATGAAACCACCGTGTCCCAAATCGGACGCGCCGTCTTTGGGGGGGGGACCTTCTTATACAATTTGCTCCAAATCATTACAGCGATCATCCTTGTTTTTGCGGCCAATACTAGTTTTGCAGGATTTCCGCGCTTGTCGTCGTTACTCGCCAATGATGGATACCTTCCTCGTCAATTTATGAACATGGGGGACCGTCTGGTCTTTAGTAATGGGATTTTATTTTTGGGTCTTATTTCTGCACTTCTGGTTTGGGTCTACCATGCTGATACACATGGCTTGATTCCCATGTACGCCGTGGGAGTTTTTCTCTCCTTTACCTTGGCGCAAGCGGGCATGTGTTTTTATCATCGTCAACATCAGCACAAAAACTGGAAAAGCAGCTTATTTATCAACGCCTTTGGGGCCGTTGTCACAGGGGCTGCAACCCTTATTTTAACGATTGAAAAATTCACCGAAGGC
>JBIJBR010000171.1:0-4130 GCA_044345135.1 Vampirovibrionales bacterium | reverse complement strand
GACCAAAGCAGAAGTATCGGGCTCGCCTAGCGTGAATGCAAAAAAGGCCTCCCCAAAAACGATGACCTCCAAATCTGTCCCAAGCAAAGCCGTTGTCTCCCCGCCACTCGCCTTGGAGGCTGATCTGACCAAAGCCTTGGTCTTAAAGGAATTGAAATCACAATTGAGTCAAGCAGGCTTATTGGGGAAGGGACGCCCTCCTCGCGTCCTCTTGGCCTATTCAGGCGGAGGCGACTCCACCGCTTTACTACATGCCTTGGCGCAATTAAAAGAAACCGAAGGATTGGAATGCTTGGCGGTGTACTATCACCATAATTGGAGAGGCACCCCTGCCCCTGAACTCCCACGGATTCACAAGAATTGTCAACGGGTACGCATTCCCTTGGTTTTGGCGCCTCCTCACCCTGATGAAGAAAAAAGCGAAATGTCCGCACGTCAATTCCGTTATGAACGCTTACTGGATGTGGCGACTCAATATAAAGCGGAAGCCATTTTAACCGCACACCATGAAGACGACCAGCTTGAAACACTCTTGTTTCGTTTGTTTAGAGGCACAGGCCCTGATGGATTAGAAGGCATACAACGCTGTTTGTTCTTCAAAAAAGCGCAGTCTGAAACGCTCTGCCCTATTCCGATTCTACGTCCGTTTTTAAGTATTCGGCAAGCTATTTTAGAAGCGTATAATCAGTCTCAAGATTTGCCTTATTATACAGACCCTTCCAATGCCAATACACGATACGCCCGCAATGCGATTCGACATAATATTGTCCCTGCCATTGAAGCGCATTTTCCGACGTATCGTAAGGCGCTGATTAAATTGTCTCATTTGGTAGAAGGTGATGTCAGTATTCTTGACCACATTACCCAAACACAGTGGGAAGCCCTCGCCTTGCCTGAAGCACCTCCTAATGTCTTTCAAATGGGTTCCAAACGCTCCACCACGTTATTTTGTCAACTTAATGTGCCGTATCAACGTCGCTTGGTTAGGCATTTATTACAAGGCTTGAATATCGAAAGTCAATTTGAAGACACGCAACGTCTGATTAGCTTTTTGACACAGGAAACGCCTTTGCTCCGTGCGCAAGTGTCGCCCATTAAAAAATTAGCGTCTGTTCGTCCAGAATCTAAAAAGCCTAAGAAATCGCCTGAAAAAGAGTTCATTAAAATGTCTTTAGGCACTACAAAGGAAGGCGATTTACGGTTCCTGTTTCGTTCAGATAAAGCGTTTTGGGTGGAAGTGCATCCCCAACGTAATGAGGCGTATCGAGATTTAATCCGCCAGCGAGTGGCCGTCCCGCTCAGTGGGGGAGTGGTGACCTTACCGTGGGATGCAGGCCAAGCCTTACGTGTGGAACCTTTTCCTAAGCGGGCAGGCATGTTTGATGTACGGAAGTTGACTCAAGCCAAAGCTAAGGATGTTTTAGTGAACATCAGCGCCTATGTGGGGAAAACCTTAGAAGTACGAACGCGTCAAGCAGGCGACTGGATCAAGCCTTTAGGCATGAAGGGCAAGCGCATGAAACTAAAAGAATTTTTTATTGCGCAACGAATTCCCCAAGAATTAAGAAGCGAATGGCCTGTGATTGCCTGTGAAGATGAAATTCTATGGGTGCCTGCGGTGGGCATGAGTGAATCTCTACGGGTGAGTATGAAATCGGCCCCGACTCACACTTGGATGCTCGGCGGCACCGAAGAAGTCACACAACTACGCACCCTTCGCTTTTTAGAAGATCCGTCGACCAGTACAGAAGAAGAGTCCTTAGACACCGCTGAAAATTTAGAAGAAATCGAAGGAGCTAACCCGCCTGATGGTCTGAAAGATGCCGAAACTTTGATGCTGGAACATGAGATTGATCCCGACGACTTAGAAGTCATTGATTTAGACGACTTGGCCGAAACTTTGATTGAAGCAGGAGAACATTCATGAACGCTTCCGCTACCCCGCTCACCTTAAGCCATGTTCAAAATAATCTAGAACTCTATATCCCCCAAGCTCAGCTAGAAGCGCGTATTCAAGCGATGGCGCAAGAAATTAATGCTCGCTACAGCGAAGATGAAGAACTGACTTTACTTTGCGTTTTAAAAGGGAGTTTTATGTTTGCCAGTGACTTGGTCAAGCATTTAAATATGCCGTGCCAGTTGGAATTTATTCGTTTGGCCAGTTATGGAGACAGCATGCACAGTAGCGGAGAAGTCAAATCGGTTAATTTGACCTTACCCAATTTGGCAGGCAAGCATGTGTTAGTGTTGGAAGATATTATTGATACAGGCCTTACCCTATCGTTTTTAATGAATTATCTAAAAGGCTTGCATCATACCGCTTCTTTAGGCTTAGCGGTTTTATTAGACAAAACAGAATGTCGTAAGCCCGAAGCAGAAGATATTCAGTGTGATTTTGTGGGCTTTCGCATCGCCAATGATTTTGTCGTCGGTTACGGGCTAGATTTTGCGGGTTATTTACGCAATTTACCTGAAATTTATCGCTATGTGGAACGCTAAAGTCTCCAGCTTTGCTCCCCCTTTTGTGGGGGTCATGGTGATTCCCACAGGAGTGGGGGCCAGTCAAGGAGGCTTTGGCGGGGATGCTACTGTCTGGATGAACGCGGTGGCCTCCGTTTGTGATGTCTTGATTACCCATCCCAATGTTGCCAATGCCGCGGCCTTTCAATCTTTACCTGCCAATACATGGTATGTTGAAGGCTATGGATTGGATGAATTCTTTAAAGGCACGTGGGCACTTGAACCCGTACGACAGCAACGTATCGGCGTGATTTTAGATGCTGGTTTAGAAGCGGGCATGAAAACGCTACAACATAATGTCGTCCACGCCGTGCAAAGTACGTATGGCTTAGCCATTGTGGGGATCAAAGAAAGTACGCAAGCGCTACGCTTGTCTTTAGATGTCATGGCGTCAGGGGCTTCTGGTGGCACGTGGGAAAATCCCCAAGCGGTTTTAAGTGTCGCGCAAGCGCTCATCCATACTCACCATGCGACGGCTTTGGCCTTGGTGGCTCGTATGGAAGAACCCCAAGACAGCGTTTATGCGGACGGCGTAGGCGTAGACCCCATTGGAGGCTTGGAAGCCATTTTGTCTCATACGTTGGTGCAAGCCTTGGGCATTCCCGTGGCCAATGCCCCTTGCTTTGACTGGGAAGCGGCACAGCCTCGTCGAGACGCCTTGGTGCACCCCTTTACGGCTTCTGAATATACCACGGCAAGTTTTTTACCTTGCGTGTTACAAGGACTACACCGCGCACCCCATTTTAAATCTTCTCACCATCCCCTTTCGTCACACGCCTTAGAGCTGGAGCAGGTTAATGTCCTTATTCTGCCCTACGACTGCTTAGGTAGCATTCCCTTTTTAAGGGCCTTAGAAAAACGGATCCCGGTTATTGTGGTACGTAGTAATCAAAGTGTCTTGAATCTGACGGCAAAAGCACTCATCGGAGTGGCTCGCACCCAAGACTTAGCCCGCGAAGGCTTATACTATGAAGTGGCCAACTATGATGAAGCCGTGGGTCTTTTACAGCGTCTTAAACTCGGCTTAATGCTTCCACAACAGACAGGGGTTCCCTTGTTGAACTAAATGTCAACACGACCTAGCACAAAATAATCTGCACGGGGGTTTATCCCAATAGTCGTGTTCCTCTTTTAAATGGTATAAAACCAGATAAAGAATAGGATTTCCCCATGGGTCTTGGTTACAATGGTATGGTCTATTACGATTGCTTAGCGCAACAGAAAGATTTAGAATTTCAACGCACTAAAATCGCGCAACGGCGTACTTATTTAATCAATGTGACGGCCAGTATGAATGGGTCTTTAGCCAAGTTGGATCCAGGTAGTGAAGGCTACAAAGCCCTTGATATTCGTGTACAACAAATCAACCAAGTCACCCAATATATGGACTTTGAAAGTAGTCGTATTGACATGAAACTTCAGGCGGTGAACAACCTGATGCAAGGCACGAAGACCTCATTAGATCAAAACATAAAAGATTCATTCACGCTAAGCGGAACTTAAATCACCAATGCCTACTATTTAAACTTTATCTACACATTGTTAACAAAGGTTAGGTTTTATGGTATAAGATTCCTAATGCAGGCGAAAGGAGTATTATAATGTCACTA
>JBIJBR010000042.1:0-10262 GCA_044345135.1 Vampirovibrionales bacterium | reverse complement strand
TCTAAAATGCCAGGAGATATGTGGCAACAATTTGCAAACATGCGTGCCTTATACGGCTATCAATGGGCGCAACCAGGTAAAAAACTCTTGTTTATGGGCTGTGATATTGGCCAATGGCAAGAATGGAATTGTGAAGCCAGTGTGGATTGGCATTTAACACAATGGCAAAGCCATGAAGGCATTCAACACTTGATTCGTGATTTAAACCACTTATATCGCCAAGAACCTGCGATGCATGAAAAAGATACGGATCCCGAAGGGTTTTATATGATTGATTGTCAAGACACTGAAAATAGCGTCATGGCCTTTATTCGCCGTGGGCATGCCCCTCAGGATGAAATCCTTATTGTGGGAAATTTCACCCCACAAACGCAATATAATTATTGTGTGGGTGTCCCACAAGCAGGCCACTATGTCGAATTACTGAATACGGATGCGCTACAATATGGGGGGTCTGGACAAATGAATGCCCCTGATTTACAGACTGATGCGATTGGGTTTCATGGTCATGCCCAAAGCCTCAATTTGACTTTGCCTCCTTTGGGCGTGATTTTCCTGAAACGAAAAATCAGCTAAGTTCATCTCCTAAGGTTTAAGGTCGTCAAAAACGTGTTGAATCGTCTTAGCCAGACCACAATAGACAAAGTGAACAAGGGTATTGATTGAGAATTTTATCGATAGTACCCTTGCCAGTGGGCGTACTTAATCCGAAAAACAGCGCAAAATAAACGCCATGAATCTTGTAGAACACGCACCTTAGAACCCGCCATATTGGTCCAAGACACCCCACGTTCTTCAATCTCAAAGCCATGAGCATAAGCAATGGTCAGATATTCCAAATCAGCGGCAAAGCCCTTTTCTTGCTGTAGGTCTACAAATAAATGATACGCCCGTTGGGGAAAGAGCTTAAAACCACATTGAGTATCCTCAATATCCGCCGCCACAAGACGAGTCAATTTTTGAAAGACGACACTAGCCAAACGACGAAACGGATTAAAGCGTCGCACGACCCCTTCTGTTTTGATGTTGCGAGAGCCAATCACAATCAATGAGTCGGATAAAAGAAGCGTCGGCGTGAGCCATTGATCCAAGGTGTCAATAGGAACCGCTTTATCCGCATCATACATTAACGCATAAGCGCCTTTCGCCACCGTAAACCCTTCTTTAAGACAAAACCCTTTGCCTTGATTCTCGGGAACGTCAATCAATATCAGGTAAGGCACTTCAATTTGCCATTTTTTAACCAGTGCCACCGTCGTATCGGTACTACCATCACTCACCACAATGATTTCAGCGCGATACGGCTGTTGATTCAAATACTCCACCACGTGCGCCAAGGTTTCAGGCAGGCGTTCTTCTTCATTATAGGCAGGAATAATAATAGACAATAAAGGAGTAGACGTGAGAGACGACTGCATCGAAATCTCCCTCTTTTCAGGAGCAGAGGAAAGGGCTTCCACAAAAGGATCCGTAACAAAAGGAGTAGAAGGCGAAGAAAGTGAAGAAAAAGGCATAGCGTCTAACCTGATTAATTATTTGAGCGTGACTTTATAAAGTGTAACCCCTTTTTTATTTTCTGAAAGGAGCTGCCGCTGAAAGGCAGGGGGCCATTTGGACGTCAACAAGGCTGTCTTTTCAGTATTACGTGGCCGTACGACCAGAAGGAAGGGCGTTTTAATCTGTGCCAAGGCTTCAATGGATTCTACCATAAAGGGTTCTTGTGTTGCCACAGAAGAAGCTCGATAAGGGGCCCCTTTTAAAAGAGCGACCCGCGCTTTTTCCGTTTCAGCATTTTGAAGATAAAACAGCCAAGAAAAAGGGGCATCCATACACCAGCCATAGACAGGCAAAGACAGTACGTCTGGATTTTCCTGCTGAAGGGTGTGAACGGCACTACGCATACTACGGTAATCAGGGAAAATAAGACGACCCAGTTCGGAACTTTGCAAGCGTTGGCTGCCTAAAGACCACGCGCCAAACCAAAGGGCAATCCCCAGTGTTACGGTACTTGCTAGAACCAACCCAATTTTAAGGGCATGCTGGGGCAAGCGTTTTTGAAGCAAACAAGCCAACACAATACAGGCGGGAGGAATCGCTGTAATAATATACGTGATTAAAAGTGATTTGGCCACCATAAAAAAGAAAGGGGCAAAAAGCATGCTCATGATTAAAAAGAGTTGAGGAACGTCTGCTGTTTTAGGCTGAAAGCTCTGCTGAAGGATACGAAGAAACTGTGGTAAAAAATTCAAACAATTTTGTGCTTGAAACGATTTTAAAGCCGCAGGTAAATGTAGCAAGGGGAGTAAAATAGAAGGCAAGGTCGCCAATACAAAAAACAGAAGACTACTGCCATAAGGCTGCAAGTGACCATTGCCGTAACGATCCCCATAATCAGGCTTCAGGTAGCGGAGAAAATGTTCTTGCACAAAAAAGTAATATAAAAAATCAGGATAACGTGCCTGTACGGCTAAAAACCAAGGCAACGTGGCCCCAAGCACCGCCAATAGTACCCAAAGCCACGCCACATTTTTTAACTTGGCCCAAGACGAGCTCACGAGCATCCATAATAAAACAGGGCCAAGGGTCATCACCACAGGAAGCAAGCCTTTGCTCATAACGCCCACGATTAAAGCCAGTGTCAGCACAGCATACCATCGACGTTGAGGGGTGGAATTTTCTCGTTCGGAAGACTTCACCAGTAAATGAAAACAAGCCAGCAAAGCCCAGGTGACACTCGCACACACCCACATATCCATGGAAATAGTAGTGGCACTCACATTAAAAAATCCGCACGCCATCAATAATAAAACAGAAAGCCATGCCGTCGTACGGTCTTTGCTCAAGTGCTTGGCCCAATAAAAAGTCGCCACCACAACCAAGACAGCCGCAATCAAATTCGGGAAGCGCAAGGCCCATTCATTAGACCCAAAACCCAGCAGACTCAGGCCCCCCACCCACAAACTAAAAGGGGGCTTGCCTAAAAAGGCATCGTGAAAATCAGGACTGTACCCCACGAGCCAATCGTGTCTCAGAAAAAAATGCTGTATCATGTTAGCGTAGCGAGATTCCGTGGTATCAAAGAGAGGGGGCATGCCAAAAGTGATCATCCGTAGCAATAGCGCACCCGCAAGTATCCAAATCCATTGCGTCAAACGAGGGAAAAGGTCAGAAGGTTTGGCTATAGACTGCGACATGACGAGAAAACCTTTCACAAAGAAAGACGATTTAGAGTGTTTAAAACAATACTGCAGTGGAGGGAGAAGATTTAAATACCCACAAACTTTGTCCCAAGTAATTGCAAAGCGCTGTAATGAGTGTCGCGCCAAACCATGCCACTAAGGTGGCTTTGTTTTTAGGGACCCAATGCGTCCACAAAAGAAAATGGAAAAAACCTGCATTACAACAAACATTGAGCGTACCTGAAAGCAGATAAAGTTTGAAAAAATCTGAAACGTGACCCGTAATTTTCTTAAAAGGCACTTTAAAGTTCCACAACGCCGACACCAGAAAATTAAAAAACACACCTGCACCAAAGGCAAGGCCCTTGGCTAGAAAAATGTTCAAATGCCCCAGCGTTGAAGTATAGACCCAAGCATCTACCAGAGTAGCTACTAAGCCAATACTAATAAAGCGCAATAATTTTGGGCTTTTAAAGGGTTTTCTCCACATATAAAAGGGTCCTTGGAGCGGCTAATAAAAATTATACCTCCATCTTAGCATAAACAAAATGAATGACTCCTCTCTGCCAACGCTTTTTCTCAAGACGCTTGTGTTACAATTAGAAAGATACGCACGTCTAATATATATACGACTATTTATGGAGCCTTCTAAAACGCTATGACTCATTCTGCTTCTTCACCCCTTGATACTCGTCACCATGTCGTTGTGGTTGGCGGAGGATTCGCAGGCCTTAACTGTGTTAAATCTTTGGCAAATGACCCTAAAATCAAAGTGACTTTAGTGGATCGTCGTAATCATCACTTATTTCAACCCTTATTATACCAAGTGGCCACGGGGACCTTATCTCCTTCGGATGTCGCTTCTCCCTTTCGCTATGTCTTACGAAAACAACGCAATACACAAGTCTTTATGGGCGAAGTCGTAGGCTTAGATGCAGATGCTCAACGCATTGACTTAACCGATGGCCAGCTTCACTACGACAGTCTCGTTATTGCCACAGGGAGCTTGCATCATTATTTTGGGAAAGATGAATGGGCGGAATTTGCTCCAGGACTCAAAAGTTTAGATGATGCCTTACACATGCGTGAAAAAATCCTAAAAGCCTTTGAAATGGCAGAGCGAGAAGACGACGAAGCCAAACGCCGTGCCTATTTGACTTTTGTCATTGTAGGTGGTGGACCAACGGGTGTTGAATTGGCCGGTTCTGTCGCGGAACTGGTTCAGCGTACCTTAGAAGGTCAATTTAGACGAACGCAATTGTCTGATTTTCGTATTATCGTGGCCGAAGGCTCCGATCGAGTCCTGCCCGTCTTTTCAGAAGCCTTGTCTGTTTCTGCACAAAAAGCCTTGGAATCGCTCCATATTGAAGTATTACCCAAGACGCTCGTCATCGAATTGAGCCACGAACATGCCGTACTCAAAGACCGTGAAGGAAATCAGCGTCGCGTAGAAACACATACCGTATTATGGGGAGCAGGGGTGGGCGCATCCCCTTTGGGTAAAATTGTGGCGGAAAAAACGGCCTCTGAAACGGACCGCATGGGGCGGGTGATGGTTACCGCTGATTTTTCAACAGAAAAATATTCCAATATTTATGTGGTGGGTGATTTGGCTCACCAAACCCATGGGGTTAAAACAGGCAATCCCCTCCCTGGTGTGGCCCCAGCCGCCACGCAAGGGGGTATCTATGTGGGGGAAGTCTTGAAGGCCAAAGTGTACGGACTGGCCGTTCCTGATTTTGATTATGAAGACAAAGGCAGTATGGCGATTATCGGAAATAATAAAGCGGTAGCCAGTGTCAAAGGCTTGGAATTTGATGGTTTTGTGGCATGGTTCTTATGGCTCGTTATTCATGTCATGTTCTTGGTTGAGCATGACAACCGTGTGGTGGTCACCTTTAACTGGTTGGTGAACTACTTAACAGGCAAGCGTTCAACCCGCATTATTACCCATAATATCCTGCCCTTCTTTAATAAGACGGATGCGCCCTAGACGCGTGTCACGGACAAAATAGTAAAAATAGGCCAAAAAAAGGCGAGCCCCTACTTGGACGCACCGTTAGCGCGTTTAAAACCTCATTTTTCTGCCCTACTAGAACCGTGGTATCTGGCACAGGCGCGAGACCTCCCTTGGCGCAACACGAGCGATCCCTACGCCATTTGGGTATCTGAAATCATGTTGCAACAAACCCAAGTGGTCACCGTCTTGCCTTATTTTGCTCGTTTTATGGAAACCTTCCCCACCGTGGAAGCCTTGGCTCAAGCCCCTGCGGAATCCGTGTTAAAGCAATGGGAAGGCCTAGGCTATTATTCGCGTTGCCGTCACTTGCATGAAGCCGCCCAAGTCGTCGTGCGTGATTTCCAAGGCAAGGTGCCCCATGAGTTGAAAAGCATTTTATCTTTGCCTGGTGTGGGACGCTATACGGCAGGAGCGATTTTAAGTTTTGCCTATCATCAACGCGTCCCCTTGTTGGATGGAAATGTGAAGCGAATTTTAGCACGACTTTTGGGAGATGAGGCACCGATCAATCAACCCGCTACCGAAAAAAAACAATGGACTTGGATTCAAAGCTTACTTGAGGCGAGTCAAGATCCCTATACCTTTAATCAAGCGATTATGGAACTCGGGGCGATGATTTGTACGCCCAAACAACCCAAATGTTTATTATGTCCCTTGCCTGAACATTGCCGTGCGTTTCAAGAAGGGCGCGTAGAAACCTTGCCTGTAAAAACAGCCCCTAAAGCAGTGCCCTATAAGCATATTGGGGTCGCCATTCTTCAAAACGAAGCGGGCGCCTATTTTATTCAACAACGCCCCAAAACAGGATTATTGGCCAATTTATGGGAGTTTCCTGGGGGCAAGCAAGAAGCTAGCGAATCTATAGAAGCAACGATTCAACGTGAATTAAAAGAAGAGCTTAATATCGAAGTGTCCGTAGGGTTGCACGCCTTAGATATTGACCATGCCTACACGCATCTTAAAGTCACGCTCCATGTCTTTCATGTACATTTAAGCACGCCCCCTCAGCAGTTTGAACTTAAAGCGGCGCAAGCCTTTCGGTGGGCGTCTTTAGCAGAAATGGAAGCGCTCCCCTTTCCCAAGGCCAACCATGCCATTTTACAGTATTTACATCAACGAGAAAACGCATCGTCTCTCCAATAATCTGACGTTATATCGTGTTTTAGAGTTTTATGCTTCCTTACCAAACGGCAGACGTATTTTTAAAGCAGACGTCAACAGGTTAAAAACCTTATTTTTACTATAAAGTCAGCTGGGCGTGATAAGGCTTCCCTGTGGGTGCTTGAGAGGACTCGGGAGGAGAAACCTTTGAAGCGGGGGGCGAAAGGGGAGCAAGTAGACTAGGGTCACACCACCTTAAGTGACCTTCCACCCACGTGGCCATAATTTTCATCGTCGGCTGGTGCCATAAAACGACATCCGCGTGATAACCCACTGCTAAGGCGCCTCGTTCATGATCAATTCCTAATAAGCGAGCGGGGTTAGACGTGGCCCATTGAAAAACAGCTTCTAAAGACGCCCAGTTCCACGCTAGTAAACGACGAATCATATCAGGCAACAACTGAGTAGACCCAGCCAGTTGACCCGCGGTATTCAGCGCACGACCCGCCTGATTATACACCGTGGTTCCTGCAAAGGTAACGGTACTGTCTTCAGTCAAACCCGCTAAGGGCATGGCATCCGACACCAAAATCAAGCGGTCTTTACCCTTGATTCGCAAGGTGAGTTCTAAAACATCGGGATGCACATGATAACCATCCGCAATAATAGAGGCCCATAAATCGGGTTCATTCAGCACATGTAAACTGGTGCCGACTTGTCGAGATTGAAAGCCTTCCATCGCGTTATATAAATGTGTGACGCCTTTTAATCCCAAGGCCATGGCACTTTGCAAGCATTGACGATCCGCCTGCGTATGCCCTGCAAAGACCAAGATGCCTCGATCCTGCAAGTATTGTAAGCCTTGAAGTCCCTCATCACATTCAGGGGCGTAGGTAACCATACGCACATGCGGAGAAAGCAACGCCTCTAAATAGGCCAAATCCATGGGAATAATAGATGATTTGGCATGCGTTCCACATTTCTGAGGATTCAAAAACGGACCTTCCAAATGAATCCCCAACACTTTAGCCCCTTGGCTCCGTGGGTTAAAATGAAGTAATTCTTCTAAAGCATTGCTGGCATTCACCATTTCCATAATCGGTGCCGTCACCAAAGTAGGCAGTACACTAGTCACCCCGTATTCAGGGAGCCTGTCCAAAACGCGTTGCAATTGAGGCAGTGGCCCTGTTGAAAAATCAATCCCAAAGGCCCCATTTAACTGCAGGTCAATTAAACCTGGCGTGACTAAAAAATCTTGATTCAATTCAATACGGTGAATATCATCGTCTCGCAGCAAATGTTCCACAGGAAGATCCGTACCCACGGATTTAATGAATCCCCCCTGCATTTGAAGCGTACTATTTTTGAGTAGTCCGTTGGGCGTAAGGATATTGGCTTGACAGAGGGCGACAATCTCCGTGGGTGCGATAGACAAAGAGGCATCCGAAAATAGAGGCATAAGACGTAAATTCCTGTGGATTGCATGATTGATGAATCCCTTGTATTATAAGCGAAATTCGACTTTTTAGGTTAAAATCCGTTTTAAACGTCCTTTTTTGAATGCTTGAATACAGAAAGAAGGGTATCAATGACACAGCATAGATTTTTATTTCGTCACGGCCGTTTAGTGGTATTATTACTGGCCTTGATGATCCCTTTGTGGGGATCTATAGCACAGGCCTATCAATCAGGCGCGGTGATTGAAACCAGCAAAGGCAATATTGTCATTGCCTTTTATGAAAAAGAAGCTCCCAAAACCACCGCGCATGTGAAGCGATTGATTGAAGAAGGTTTTTATAATGGCAAAGGCATGCGTTGGCATCGTGTGGTGCCTAATTTTGTCATTCAAACAGGGGACCCTACCAATACAGGGTCAGGCGGTTCCTCTCGCACCGTGGATTTAGAAATTCACAACACCCTTAAACATTGCGATGCAGGGATTGTCGCCATGGCGCGAAGCAGCAATTTAAATAGTGCCTCTAGTCAATTTTATATTACACTGAGTCCTCAAGTCGCGCTAGACGCCAAATACGCCATTTTTGCGCATGTCATTCAAGGAATGTCGATTTTAAATCGTATCACCCCACAAGACGACGTCTACCGTATTGACTTAAAGGATGTTGAATCTTTACAGCCTGATACAAGCGCCCCTGTGCAAGAACACCCCGTGTGGAGTATTTTTGCCCCCAGTAAGAAAAAAGCAAAATCGGCTTAACTTAACATGTCCCGTGTGGCATTCCCCACAGGGACGATTTGCCCAGGTTGGCGGGGGAGTGTGACTGTTCCGTCACCAATATCTGAAAAAGGCCGAGACCACACTTCATCAGAGAGATTCCACTGAGCAAAATAATATTCAGGGGTGGCAAAACCATTTTCAAGACCAATGGTGATAGTATCAAGACCAGGATAACCCTCTATCGCAATAGGTCCCTTAAACCCACTGAGCACGGCCCCCGAAGGTAAAACCACCGCGGCTTCCTCCCCTTCTGTGGGATCCCAATGCCCCCCATAGCTGACTGAATGACTAATGCAGCCTTCCGCCACGCCACTCACCATGCAAACTTTCTTACCATTAATGTATTTAATGACTTCTTCGCTTTCAATCACGCCATCTTCATACGCCAGAGAAACCGCACGTTGTAAGGTCTCGTAAGCTTGTTTCAATACGGCCTTCTTTTTTATTTTGTCCGTAGAAAGGTAGAATTGTGGTAAGGTCAGTGTGGCGATTAATCCTAAGACGCCTAAGCTTACCAATAATTCAACGAGTGTAAACGCTTTTTTCTTTTGAGCTCGTGTGCGTTTTAAGCTTAGCATCAATCCATCCTTTTTTATAGTCACAGAATCGTTTCGGCCATTTTCATCAAGACTTAAATAAGCCGTTACGTATTGTTACAAAATATCCTCAAGTAAAATTCAAATACGCTTGACAAGCCTGCCAAATGGCGGGGGCAGTCGGTTGCTTCAACACGACAAAAGGGAGGAGAGGCTTGCAGTTTTCAAGCGCCTGCCCTGTCGAAGGCCCTAAGGCTATCCATAATTTGGGACGGATCTGTTCAAAAGCACCCGCTTGGTAGAGATGCTCTACGTTACGAGGGCTCGTCAATATGACGACATCAGGGGTAAATTCAACGGCTTCTGCCAACCGCTGCGAGAAAGCAGAAGGTTTCAATACCTGAGGCACATAGCAGGGGAGCGCTTGAATCTGATGCCCTTGAGCGGTCAATACGTCTTGAAGGGTCGCTCTAGCCCAAGCACTACAAGGCCAAATCCCTTGCTGGGGAAGGGGGAAGGCTTGATGAAAAATGCTGAGCATCCTGCGCGTGGGGAGGCATAAAATTCGCGGGGCGTTGAAACACTTCTAAAACGGTAGCAGCGGTCGCTTCACCTACACAGGCGATACGCCTCCCTGTCATCGATTCCGTGGCATGAATACATTCTAAATAACGCGCCCAAAAAACAACCGCCCATTGAGAACTAAAATAACACCACGATGATGCCTCGCCCCACTGAAAAGAGGGGGGAGACAACGGCATGAGCTCATAAAATCCCTGTTCCAATAAATCAATAGGATACTGTTTTAAGGCGTGCCCCAAGCGTGACCCCTCACCCGTTATATGCGTTCGCGGCATCCATATTTTCAAAGAGGGAGAACCCCATCCCAACATTTTTAATCAAGCTCCTTCATTTGCAGGTTTTTGAACGAGGTGGTCTTATTGTATAGTAAACGTACTGCTTTAAACGAGAATAAAAAAACCCTTATTTATACAAGGGATGAATTAAGAGAAAAACCAACAGAAAGAACACCAAGTACCCCCTAGGGTCGCGGATCGAAAAGGGAGAGGACAATCCCCTATTCACAAAATATAAAATCGAGGTTAGGGACGCCGATGCCCTTTGCCCCCACCCCTCACGCCACAACGACTCGTTGGTCCACGCAGTGTAACCCCTTGCAGCACCCGATT
>JBIJBR010000189.1:0-3610 GCA_044345135.1 Vampirovibrionales bacterium | reverse complement strand
GTGGTGGAAGCGGTTGCTTACTTGTTACAATGAGGGTTGGAATACGCTAGGTGTGCAACCCAATCGACTTCTAAGCCAACGTCTTCGCACGTGGTATAAAACGTGGTGGCGTCTTCCCTTACTGAATTGTTGCTTCCTTAACCCTTTAAAAAAGGAATATGCCATGTCTGATATATTTAAAGCTACCATACGCAGTAAAGTCGAAAAAAGTACTCCTCCCCTCACGGAACCCGCGTCTGGGTTGACGCCTCCTAATGTCCCCAAAGCATGCGCGGTGGCGACTTCTTCACCTCAACCCAAAAACCCTTTTACGACAGCGCCGACTTTTCCGCATAGTCAAAAGCAAGCGCCCTCCCGCTAGCAAGGGATAAGTGATCCATTGATCGGCCAAAGTGACGGAGGCGCTCTAAAAGCATCCGCGTAATCATTTTTATGCTTTAATAAGCGTATTGTCTTAATAAACTATGTGATGAGTGGTGTATATCAACACTCTAAAAAGGAACGCAGATGTTTTCAGATCTTCTTACCCTACTGATCTTACTCATTGGAATCGTGGGGGCCTGTACCATTTTCACCAATGCCATTGAATGGCTCGGTGAAAAGTTGAACCTCAGTGCAGGAGCGGTAGGAAGCGTACTTGCTGCGGTAGGAACCGCTTTACCTGAAACGATTGTGCCGATTGTGGCCATCCTTTCAGGGGTGTTGGCTTCTGGAGAAGCAGGCAGCATGACGGCTCAAGCGGGGGGCGAGATTGGACTTGGGGCTATTTTAGGAGCCCCCTTTATGTTGGCAACCTTAGCCATGTTTGTCAGTGGACTTGCCATTTTAGTCTATACGGCCTTGGGCAAACGGACTTTGGTTTTAAATATTGACCGCACTCAGTTTTATCGAGATATGACCTACTTTTTTACCGCCTATGGCTTAGCCATTGCCGCTTCTTTTCTACCTAGTTCATGGCTAACTTTTAAATGGATTATTGCCTTGATGTTATTAGGCTTATATGGATTTTACCTCAAGCAGACACTGGCTAGCTCTGACCCACCACAGAATCCTCATGATCACCACGATTCTGAAGGCCACGATTTAGACCCCCTGTATTTTCAGCCCACGGCAGAAGAACCCACACTCATGGCGGTCATGCTTCAAAGCTTGGTAGGTTTATTAGGTATTGTGAGCTTGGCGCATTTGTTTGTCCATGAAATTCATCATCTATCAGACAAGCTCCACCTGAATGCCATGATTTTAAGCCTCATTATCATCCCCATCGCCACAGAACTTCCTGAAAAATTCAACAGTGTGATGTGGATGGGCAATAAAAAAGACACCTTAGCCATTGGGAACCTCACAGGAGCGATGGTATTTCAAAGCTGTATCCCTGTAGCAGTTGGGGTGGCCTTTACCCCTTGGGTCTTTAATGCTCAGGCCAACCTAAGTATTCTATTATGCCTCGTTTCTACGGCCGTCATCACGGGCCTCTTATTTCGTTTAGGTAAGCACGCCTCTCCCTTTGTTTTGATGTTTGGCGGAATGGCGTATGCCTATTTCGTGTGGAAAGTCGTGGCTCCCCTTTTATAGACACCGCTCAAATTTTATTGAATCTCGTCCCTTAAGGCGAGCCTTCCTAAAATAAAACACTTGAATACGAGTAACCTTCATGCTAGAGTTCAGGATGATGTAGGATTTGTTTCTTTTTGGATCATTTAATCAAAGCTTTTACTGTTGGTTTTGATGTTTAAGATCATTGAAACGATTCACTGTCGTTTCGTTTTAAAAGATTTTGCAAGACTTTAATTTAACCCATTAAACACAGGCGAAATCCAAAGACATTTTTACGCATTACAGAAATCGATTTTAAAAGGATTGAAACTATGGCTGTAAATACTGCTTCCTCGCAACAGTCTCATGCCGAAGAAGAGGGCAATGAGTGGCAAGAGCGCGTCATCCAAATACGTCGCGTGACCAAGGTGGTCAAGGGCGGGAAGAAAATGAGTTTCCGTGCGGTCGTGATTGTAGGTAATCGCAACGGAAAAGTGGGTATTGGTATCGGTAAATCAGGCGAAGTCATTGGGGCCATTCAAAAAGGTGTGGCTCAGGGCAAGCGTAGCCTAATTGATGTATCTCGTTTTCGGACGACGATTCCTCACCCTGTAAAAGGCCGTGCAGGCAGTGCGTCTGTTTTTATTCGCCCTGCGTCTGAAGGGACAGGTGTTATTGCGGGAGGTGCGGCTCGTGCCGTTTTAGAACTCGCCGGCATTGAAGACGTCCTGTCTAAATCTTTGGGTGCTAATTCTCCTTTAAACGTGGCACGAGCCACCATTGCAGGCTTGCAGGGATTACGTACTTTTCAGGAAATTGCAGAGTCTCGTAACATTAGCGTCAAAGAAATGCTTTGCCTCTAGCAAGCAAAGCTTAATCACGGGAAATTTTAAAAAATTTCTTGGCTTTAGGCGCTTCACTTTCATTTGAATCTTTCTAAAATAATGGAGTTCACTTCAATATGAACGCAGAAACAAAAAAAATACGCGTGACGCTTAAGCGTAGCGTAATCGGTCGTCCAGACGCTCAGCGTAAGGTGGTTTCTGCCTTGGGTTTGAGAAAAACAAACCACACGGTAGAACATTTTGACACCCCTGTTATTCGTGGCATGGTGGGTGCTATTAGTCACTTAATCAGCGTTGAGGAGGTCTAATTCGATGACAGTTTTAACCCTTACAGATATCCAGCCCAACAAAGGATCCAACCGTAAACGTTTACGTGTCGGTCGTGGTTTGGCCAGTGGAGCAGGTAAAACCTCCAACCGCGGGAATAACGGTCAAGGTCAACGTTCAGGCAACTCCGCCAAGCGTGGTTTTGAAGGGGGGCAAATGCCTCTGTACCGTCGTATTCCCAAGTTCCGTACATTTCCCCAGCCTAATCCACGTCAATGGTTAGAAATTAACGTCGGGGACTTGCACAATTACGCGATTGCAGGCCAAACCCATATTACCTACAAAAGCTTGGTCGAAGCCAAAAAATGGCCAACGGATTGTGATGGGATTCGCTTGTTAGGCAATGGTGAACCCAAAGCCGCCTATACGGTTCAGTGTCATCATGCCACACCAGAGGCTTTAAAAAAGCTTAAAGCGACCAAGGGAAAAGTAGAACTGGTCACCACGTCGGTTCGTGAAGCTCTTGACTAGACCTGAAGATTAAATGTAGAATAACAGAGGTGTTCTTACGTAAGGACACCCCTTATTATATGTTAAAGGAGGAGAATAACTACCATGACTACAAGTGCTACGACGACCAGTATTGCTCAAATAGCAAATGACCTTGTTTCTTTAGTCCGTCAAGGGAAGTCTGATGAAGCGATACGCCGTTACTATGCGGATGATGCGGTTCAGATTGAAGCGATTGCGTGTGGAGGCGCTTCCGCCAGAACAGAAGGGAAAGATGCGTTATTAAAGGCGTCCAAAGAATGGGCCGATGAACGTGAAATACATGCTGTTACCGTGGGGGAACCGATTTACAGTTCCAGCGAGTTTGCCATTACGCTGTGTCTAGATTCTACTTTAAAAGCCAGCGGTCAACGCACACAGATGGATGATGAAATAGCCGTCTACAGTATTAA
>JBIJBR010000233.1:0-2653 GCA_044345135.1 Vampirovibrionales bacterium | reverse complement strand
TTTGCTTGGCTGGAGGGGTTTCGGAAGCTAGTTTTACGCTATGAACGAAAGCTAGAACATTGGCAAGCCTTTTGGGAACTCGGTTGTGCCATCCTTCATTTGAGAAAACTTACCGTATAAGTTCTAGAATTGATAATTGGTAAACGGGAGAAAAAGGGGGTACCCCTTCTAGTTTATGCTTGGCTTAAAAAAATCGGCACAAAAAATTTAAGCAAGGCATCGACCGCTATTTTAGACAGACGGGGTTTATTTGTCGTCTACTTGCTTTATCTTAAACAAACGCCTTGCCAAGCTGGTGAGGGCAATAGAGGAGTGGTCGTCTAAGAGCCATAGCTGGTGCTTTAGGTGCAACGCCACCGCTTCAACACGAGCCACCTGCCAGTTTAGCCCGATTGCCACCGTGTACGTTGACACAAAGCCCTTCGGCATCAAATAACGAATCAACGTGTGAACATCCGCTGGTGAAATAGGTGTATTTTTTTGAAAAGGGCTATGGGGGGAACTGTCAAAAGTGCCAAAAGGGGGTTTTGTCACTTTTGGCACTGGGTGTATGGTCTGTTTTTCATTTTTCAATTCCGCTTTCAATACTGCCAACCAAGTACCCATGTTATGCTTCCCCCTGCCATAAAGGGTTCATATGATAGTGAACGGTGGGTCTGCCTTCTCTGCGTCGTTCTTCTCGTAGGATGTAACCGTGTTCTTCTAAGGTATCTAAGGCTTCTTCTATCACCTTTGGGGTATCAAAGCCTTGCCAGTGCTTACGTTTTAATTCCCGCAAGGTAAAAGGGTTATTTAACTTTTCGGATTTCAGCTTTTTCAATAGTACATGAGCCAACGTTAAATGATGACTACCCCCCATGGCGTAAATTCGGTGTGCATGGCTAGCTAAGTAATCGCTCCACGCTAGGGCTTGAATTAACGCTCGTTTACTTACGTTTCCCGTACCGCCATTGGCAAGATGACAAATTAACGCTAAAGAAGGCACTAAAGACGCATACTTAGTAAAATGAGCTTCTAAGGTCGGGTTTTCATTCCCGTTTAGGTGGGATTTTCGCCATGATAAATGCCAATCATCAAATAAGGGTTGAGCCTCTTCGGTAAAGCGTAAAAATGGGATGCTATCACCTGCCACGGTATAACACCCAAGATTTTGTGGGGTTATGGTGGCTAGTTCCTGAATTAGCGTGTAATAATTTTGTTTAGCGACTAGGTTGGGGGGTGTATCGACATGAATAATGGCTTGTAAAGTATCAGGATACACCATTAACTGAAAGCGTTGCATTAAACCGTCATCTTTCCCCGTTTGAGTTAAGGCATCTGACAACCATTTGCTAATGACGCTTGGCTGAATCCCTCCAAACACTGAAAGACAATGCCCTGCGATATAAACAGTCCCTCGTGTGATGCGGTCAAAGGTATAACTGCCTGTACCATTCCAACTTTCAAGATAAAAGGCTCTATCGCTTTCGTACCCTTCTTTGTCGAGCTTTTTTAAGAACCCCGCCAACTCATCTCTAAACAAAAGTAATCCATTAGGGTTTTGTGAAAGCAATTCACCAACTTTTTCAACCGTTGGATCATTACTCATATAGCGTTTGCAAACGGGTGGAGGGGGTATTGTGGTTTCTTCCTCCCATTCTTTAGCTTGTTGTTCTATATTGATTACCTTATTCTTAACTGTGAAGCTTTTTTTTAAGATTTGCTCTAAGGCTTTTTGCTTAATTTCCATGACCCTTTTTAGGTTTTCATACTCTTTCATTACATGGGTATGTTTACTAAAGGCGTCTTGTTCCAATTGTGTAACCGCTTTTAAAATACTTTGGATGCTAGGCGTTTTCATTGTGGAATGCCCGCCTAGGAACATCCCCCCCTTCATCGCCAAACAAGCCTTGTTGTTGATTGAGTTTGTTTTCAAGCAAGCCTTCCGCTACGATGGGTTGTATCATTAGGTGTAAGGCAAGGCGTTTGCCTGAAATGATGTGATTCCCTTCCCCTGCACGGATTCGCTTGAAGGCGTCGCCGTCCCAGCACTTGCTTAAGCCCGTGATCGTGCCTGTTTCAAGTGAAGGACAATCTACGAATGGATCAAATGAATTGAATTACTTGCAGCGAGAGCATGAGCTTGCTTGGTAAATTTAGCGTTGGTAATAACCATTCCTTTTGCACAGCTATAATGAGCCATACCACCCACTACTTCTTGAACGGCATTGACCCCCACTGAAGAAGAGGAACGCTTCACTTGCACCGCAATAGATGTAAAGGAAGCTGGCGTACTCAAAATTAAATCGATCCCATAATCACCTGAAACAGGGGTGTTACGGACGGTAAAACCCTGCTTTTCAAATTCGATTTTTAGTAGACGTTCAAAAGCTTCGCCATTTAATTCATTAACGGTGGGATCTTCTAAAATGAGCTTTAAATCTTTTGTAATTTGTGGAAATTGTATATTCGTGGCACAGTGATTTTGCATTTCAGTTTCTCGCTTAAGGAAATGGGTGTACCAATCGTTCAAGTTTTCATGCAAGCACAATTCTTTTGCTGCAATGGTTTTTTTCAAGGCTTCCTGATGCAACCCCTTTTTTAGTGAACGATTGATATCCCAATCCAGCAGTTTTGGCAATTTAGGATTAAGCTTAAGGGCTTCTAAATAGTC
>JBIJBR010000169.1:0-4196 GCA_044345135.1 Vampirovibrionales bacterium | reverse complement strand
GCTCGGCTTGGCTGTGCGGGGTGTGTTTTATTGTTATCTAGCGCTTGCGTGAGGAGCCTTGTCATCGCCTGCGCGGTTTCTGCTCGATACACGCGATGAGGCGCGGGCTGTCGTAAGTGCTGACGTAAGTCTTTGGCGTATTGCGTGCTGTCTTCAACATGCTTGGCATGTACGCCTTTAATCAAACGGGGGGGCACCCAAATGCCTCCATTGGCAATGGTATTCACCGCCATGGTCATTTGTAAGGGGGTGGACATTAAACCATAGCCATACCCTAAAGACGCGTGGTGTGAAGCGCTCCACGTCTGAGGGTCATCCACCATGCCTTGAGATTCCCCTGTCATGCTAATGCCTGTTTGCTTTCCAAATCCCAAGGCTTTTAGGCGTTTATAATAGGTCGCAGAAGGGAGCATTAAGGCAATTTTAGCACTGGCAATGTTTGAAGAATGCTGAAGCAAGTAAATTAAATTGATATTGCCTGGATGAGGCGACTTGTGATAATCATAATTCTGAATCCACCATCCCCCAATGCACATACGACCGGTGTCTAAAATATGACTACTCGGGGTAATCACGCCTTCATCTAATCCATTGGCCACGGTTAAAATTTTAATGGTGGACCCCGGTTCGTAGACGTCCGTAATCGCCCAGTTTTTTAAGTCTTCATAACGCGCTTTCTGAAACGATTCAGGATCAAAATCAGGGAAGCTCGCCAAAGCTAAAATTTCGCCTGTTTGAGGCTTGACCATAATTAAAGCGCCACGTTCTGCTTTAGAATAGGCTAAGCCTGCTTTCAGTTCTCGTTCTGCAATAAACTGTAAGCGACTGTCTAAAGTTAATTGGACGTCTTGTGCTTCGGCGACTTCCACAAAATGCTTGAGACTTTCTTCATCATGGGTGAGGGGACGGCCCTTTCCATCGACCAACAAGGGCGCTTGACGTTCTTGCTTAAACCAATGACTACTTAAGGCATCCAGCCGAGAATGCACGCCTGTAGAAATAGAGGCCGCATCATTCACATACCCCAAGACATGAGAAGCCAAACGCCCTTGCGGATAGCGTCTTAAAGGTTTTTGAAAGGGGTCTAAGCCTTCAATTTTTAAGGACGCCATAAGGGGTTGCCCCGTCTTTTTATCCAGAAGCATTTCCCCTGTTTTTTCATCTTTTTGGGTGACAGTCAAACGTTCACGCCGAAGGGCATCCACCGTTTTTTTTTCCAGATTCGACGCCAGTAAAATCGTGGGGTAAGGCAAACGTAATTTTCGTAAAATTTCTTGTGGACTTTGAGATAAATGCTTCGCCAGTAAACCAGCCACCTGTTCTAAGGGTTGCTCTTGATAATAAGAAGGGTGGATGTATAAGTCGTAGACCAAGGTATCTTGCGCTAAAACAATACCATTACGGTCGACAATACGCCCCCGATACACTTGAGAAAGCTGATTACGGTGCTGACTCTGCGCCGCTTTTTGACGGTATTCAGGCCCCTTAAGGACTTTGATATTTAAAATTTGTAGAAAGAGCGCTCCCACCAAGCAAAAAAGGAGACAGGTAATCACAAGCACTCGATTCCCACTCATAAAATTAGGGGGTAAGCTCCGACGACGACGAGAAAGGGGTAAATCATTTAAAGAAAACGCAGCGTCTTCTTCATAAGAAGCCCGATGACGATGATTTAACCTAGTGGAACGACGGGGGCGTTTGGTCATAAGGCGTTTATTAACCCTCTAAAATAGCTCTATTCAGTGTATAAGAATCGTTCTAAAAAGAAAAGCATCCGCTATTCTTGGACATTCTAGATACACACTTTTATTGTAAGCTGTTGTAAACTATAGCATAGAAGCCTCAGGGTTTACTCATCATTTTAAAGAGATAAAAAACTGTATAAAAGTGAGGATTTATGAACGCCATTGATATTCACCACGTTTTTAAACGTTATGATGAGCAGAGTCCTTGGATTTTAGAAGATTTTTCCCTTCATATTCCACAGGGGCAATTTTTGGCGATTATGGGCGCTAGTGGGTGCGGAAAGTCTACCTTACTGAATTTAATCGGTGCGATGGATACCCCCAACATGGGTGAAATTCTCATTGAAGGTCACGCCTTGCAACACCTGAATGAAGATGAAAAGGCCGCGTTTCGTCGTAATACCTTGGGCTATGTGTTTCAATTTTTCAATTTATTGCCCACCTTAAGTGTTCGAGAAAACATTCAGTTACCCTTAGATTTAAACGGCATGATGGGTGCCGTCGCCACTGAAAAAGTGAATGACGCGCTCAAAACCGTGGGTATTGAATCCTTGGCGTCTGCCTTTCCTGCTCAGTTGTCAGGCGGACAAATGCAACGCGTCGCCATTGCAAGAGCCACTGTTCATCGGCCACCCGTCTTGTTGGCGGATGAACCCACGGGAAACTTGGACAGTCAAAGCGGGCAACAAGTCTTAGATTTACTCGTCCAACGCTCCCGTGAATTAGGCTCCACCGTGGTGATGGTGACCCATAGCGAAGCGGCGGCTCAAAGTGCGGACCGTATCATTCGGATGAAAGACGGCCGTATTGTGGAAGACGTCTGCTTACGTCCGAGCGAAGCAAAGGTTCATGTCTAATGTCCTCCGATTCCCTTTCAGTCTTTTTTCGCAAGCGATTACAGAACTTGCCCACTTTTAAACGGGTGTTTAAACTTTTTTCTATCCATTATTATAAAAAAAATATTTGGAAAGGCAGTTTAGCGATTCTGGGGATTGCCTTAGGTGTTTGCGTTTTATACAGTATGAATGCTGCCACTTTTGCCGCTTTTACTCAGTTTAAGCAAGGGATTCAACAAATTTCAGGACAGACGAGTCTTGAAATTTTAAGCGAAAACAATCCCTTTTTTAATGAAACTATTTTAAGCAAACTATATCAATCGATAAATTCTCTTGAAGGCGCTCATTATACGGATCTTCACCCTGTTTTAGAATTACCGACTTTATTGTTGAGTCGAGATTCAAAAGGGCATTTAACGTCAACAGGCCAAGTTTTAAATCTTTTAGGGGTGGACACGCTCAATGATGCGACGCACCGCCCCCTAGACTGGAAAGAAGCGCCTTTACCCCCGCGTGTGATGGGAGAATCGCTCCCGTTTTTCTCTCCTCACGCCGTGGCCGTATCGGATGTTTTGGCGCAAGAATACGGCTGGCATCGGGGGAGTCGTTTCCCCGTTTTACTGCAAGATCGTCAAGTCACGCTTACGGTGGTGGGGATTTTTAAAACTTCTGGCAAAACCCAAGCCTTTCGTCATTTGGGCATCACCGATTTAAGCGTCCTTCAAAATATGAGCCATACCGTAGGGTTACTGAGTCGGATTGAAGTCGATTTAGGGTCCTTGTCAGAGCAGGCCATTCATCGTATTCAAAATCAGCTTCAAGCACAGCTGCCTAAAGACTTAAGTATTCAAGCCCCTGAAGAGCGACAACAACAAATGGGCAATATGCTACGTTCCTACCAAGTGAATTTAATGGCGCTGAGTTTTATTACGCTAATGGTCGCCGCCTTTTTGATTTATAACACCTTGAGTATGTCTATTTTGCAGCGTCGCCAAGCCATTGGAACCTATCGATTGCTTGGATTGAGTGCAAAAATGCTCGCGCTTTTTATTCAATTGGAAGCCTTTGTACTAGGGGTTCTCGGTAGTCTACTGGGTTTACTCTTAGGCATGAGTATTCTTCCTCTGGTGGGGCAAGCCGTTTCAAGCACCTTACAAAATGTATACACGGGGCAAAGTGCTATGGGGTTTGCGCCCCCTGACTGGTTAGCGTGGGCGGCTTTAATCATTGGAATCAGTACGTCCTTACTAGGGGCGTATTTCCCCGTGCAAGAAGCCTTACAGATTCAACCGGCTGATTATATTCGCCCCCTTAGCGAAAGCTTTCATCACGCGGAACGTCGTCATTATTTTGCAAAAATAGGCATTATTTTTATTGTTTTAGCAGGAGGCGCCTCCCTGCTTCCGCCTTTTTGGAATTTACCCTTGGGGGGATACCTCGCCGCCTTTTTAATTTTGATGGGAGGCAGCTTACTGATTCCGACCTTACTGGGGTCTGCCTTAAAAGGCTTGCATCATATCGCTCTACAAGGACAAGCGCCTTTGTGGTTTCGTTTGGGGATTTCTCTTTTACAAGGAGGCTTGCATCGTTCCGCCGTGGCGGTCGCGAGTCTCAT
>JBIJBR010000033.1:0-10724 GCA_044345135.1 Vampirovibrionales bacterium | reverse complement strand
GATGTAGACGCTGAGTGCTTCTAGGCTCGGTTGATTGTCTTGAAAGAAGGGGACTTGGCGGTTCATGCACTTGAAATCTAAGGGTTGAATCACCGCACGGTCGATGAGGACTTTGACGTCTTTGAGGTTCATGACCATGCCTGTGAGGGGGTCAAGGGCTCCTGTAATGGCGACAATGAGTTCATAGTTATGCCCATGCCCAAAGCGATTGGCGGTCGCGCCAAAGGTTTCAAAGTTTTGCTCAGGCGTCCAGTCGTCAACCCAAAAATAATGAGAGGCTGAAAAATCAGCACGACGTAAAATAGTGACAGGGGCGTTCATTTTAAGCTCCTTGCGAAAGGGGAAGGTCTAAAAAATGGGGGTTTCCATGACCCCTTCACGATGAGCAGCCCACGCATTATGCGCATGAATGGACTCCAACGCGGTGACACGAATTTGAAAACCTAAATACCCTGTTTTTTCCCGTAACAGCAAGGTTAAGTCTCGTACCACGTCTTCCACAAATTTGGCGTTGGTGTATTGGCGTTCGGTTACCCATTTTTCATCTGCCCGTTTCAATAAAGGAAAGACGGGGCAGGTGGCGGCGTCTTCTGCGTTTTGAATCAGCTCTTCCAAGGCCATGCCGTCTAAGCTTTGAGGGTCTAAGGCGACTTCTAGCACGGCCATGGCGCGTTGATTGTGCGCGCCGAAATCGCTAATGGCTTTGGAACAGGGACAAAGCGTGGCAATGGGGACTTCGACTTTGGCAAAGAGCTGGACGACCCCTAGGGTATCCACACCACGTAAGGTACAGCGATAAGGCATGGGGGCCGATTGTTTGGTGACAGGCGCTTCTTTGTTTAAAAATAATTTAAATTCAATTTCGGCCGTGGCCGAATCGGCCTTTAAACGTTCTCTTAACTCGGCTAAGAACGGACGTAAATCGATTTGAAAGGCTTTGCCGTCTTCACTCCACTGTGCCAACTGTTCGACAAAGCGAGACATATGCGTCCCCTTTTCTTCGGGGGATAATCCCACACTCATGGACACGATGCCTGCGACGGATTGTAGCGTTCCAGACGCGTCTTGAAAAAACAAGGGCATTTCGACTTGACTAATGCCTGCCGCGAGTAAGGGAATGCATCTTTCGTCATGACGACCTTGTACATCTTCTAGGATCTTAGACGCGTTTAAGGGGTCTAGCAACGTCGTGTCGGTCATACGGGGAAGCTCCTTTTGATTTCAGAATAAAGAGAAGAACATTTTTAAACGAGCATTAAACAATGGAAACATCATACACTAAGCGTTTTGCTTCGCTAGTCTTTAGGGGCGTCTAATCAAAATATTTCACTTTTTCTTAATAAATTGCTACACTTTAATTATCGCTTTCCAAGCCTACAGGCGTATCCCTTTTTCTGAAACATGGTATTGCATGCAAATTACGATTCGAAAAAAAACGAATAAAAGTGGTACCGTGGTTTATGTGATTCCAGGGATGAGCCTGCTGACGCCTGAAGGGGAAAAATTAATCCCCAATCCCAATGGGCTTAAACCGATGCCTTATGAAGCGCTAGACAATGCCTTGTCGGCCTGCCATAAAGCGGGGTATGATGCCACCTTCGACGGGACTCTTTATCCTCAAGCCCATGCCAAATCTCGGCAAGCGCGTGCCATTCCGATGGAACATCAACAACAATTTATGGTGAAAGAAGCCTTGCAAAAGGGCTTTCCTATTCTCTTAAAGCGTTTAGAAGATAAAGAGGCCTTGGTCTTGGTGGCCACGATTCGTGCCTTAGGCTTTTATAGTAAGCCAGAAGCGATTGCTCCTATTTTACAGCATTTGGGCCATGAAAGTGGGGACGTTCGGCAAGCCATTCAACAGGCCTGTTGTACTTTACCCTTACTGCCTACCTTGCAAGCCTTGGGCCAAGCCTATGGTCAGAGTTTGGTGCATGAACGTAATGCAGAAGCGGGCTATCGGGTGCGGTTAACGGTTTTGAAAAGTTGGGAAGCCATGGTGCAAAGCCTTCCGATGGAATCCTTTTCTGTGGTGATGTCTCATCTCCTTCACGCTTTAGAAGAAGAACAATGGTTGATTCGTAGTACGGCGGCGTCTGTCTTTGCCCTGCTTGCGGAGCGCCAAAAGCAAGAAGGGGCTAGCGAATGACCCCTTTGATCCCTTTGACCCACCTGCCTTGTATTATGATTGGGGCAGGGGGCCATGCCAAGGTCATTTTAGATGAATTACCACCCTCTTGGCGGGTGGAGGCCGTCGTGGATGCTGCCGAGGGGCCAGAGACGTCGCATTCGTATTTTCAGGCGCAAGGCATCGATGTATGGAGAGAATCCCCCCACACGTGGCAAGCGCTCAAGGCAAGGGGAATTACCCATGCCTTTGTGGCCATTGGAGATAACCGCCGTCGTCAAATCGTCAGTGAACAATTAATGCGTCAGGGGTGGGTTTTGCCGTCTTTTCAAAGTCCGCGCGCGATCATTTCAGCCTCTGCGCAAATCAGTCCCCACGGCGTACAGGTCTTGGCAGGGGCCTTGCTTGCGGCAGGGGCTGTGGTGGGGAGCCATAGTATTGTGAATCATTACGCCGTGGTGGAACATGACGCGACGGTGGGGGACTATGTTCACTTAGCACCGGCAGCGACCTTGCTTGCAGGTGTGACGGTGGCGTCTTATACCTTGGTGGGGGCCAAAGCGGTGGTCCTGCCCTATTGTGGTATTGAAGTGCCCTGCGTGATTGGGGCAGGCGCTGTGGTGACGAAAAACCTCAGCATAGGCGGGCAGTACAGGGGGGTGCCAGCGCGCCACGTCTTGGCGTCTGTCGATTAAAATAGCGTTCTGCTGATGCTATAAAGGCGTTTCTGTTAAGGGGGGGCTTTTTTGTAACGTTATGTAACGCTTAAGCAATTCGTCTCAATCTAAAACGTTTATATAGGGGAACCGCATTTCATTCCTTTTATTTTGACATAGAGATAAATTGAGAGAGAGAACCCAAATTATGTCTAACATTAATCGTTTCAATTACACACCTATTTTTAACCCAAGTGTTAATCCTAATTCCTTTTTGGTACGGGCGTCGTCTAACGCGCCTGCAGGCTTTCAGCTTCAAATGGGTCAAATGGCCACACAAGGCAAGGCGTTTATCGCGAAATATGACGCCGATAAAGATGGCACCTTAAATTTTGACGAATATCAAGCCGCCGGTGGCAACTTGACCGACGGGTTACAGTCCACCGTGTCTAGCCCAGAATTGGCGAAGGCTTTATTTGCCATGCATGCAGGGCCGAGTGGGACTTTAAACGCCGCCGAATGGGCGAGATCCATTACGATGTTTGATGATAATTTTGACGGCATTATTACCCAAGCCGAATTGGACAAAAACATTGCGGTACGGCAAGACGGACTTAAAATTGACCCCAATAGGGCGATTCTCAATAGTTACCTAGGTAGTGCGCTTCATGGGAAGGATGTTTTTGGGCAAGCGAATCTTCAAAATGGTGCCAAAAAAGAACTAGATCCAGAACTACAAATAGCTCAAGATCTATTTAATGCTGACTTAGACCGCTATAAGCAAGGGCAGTGGACGGAAACGGAAAAAGCCAATCTTGAAAAAACGAAGGCCATCGATGAACAGTATTACCCCAAAGACAATCCCGACGATTTTAATAATCTAGGTATTATAAGCAAATTAAAAGCCGGCTACGGCGAACGCTTAAGCGGTGGTATTTTGCCCAAAGGCCACCCCCTGCGTAATGACCCACGTAGTCTACAAGCGGGTATTGACTGGTCTTACGTTAACCAAAATCAACTAAAAGCTCGCTTAGGTTCTCTCACTGCGCTTCAAATGGATCGTATGGCGCTTTTGAGACAATTGCCCCAAAGGCATCCTCAAATTCCGATGCTTCTACAAGACATCGCCCAAAGGCAGCAAGACATTGACTTTTCACGTAACACATTTAATACAGCAATAGAGACTCTACGACTAGGTCAAGGCAATGGAAGGAATCCCAGTCCTGCGCTTGTCAAGGTCATGGGTCAGCTGAATGGGATGAACACGCCAGATGCCCTGAACATAATGGATAAGTTACAGAGTATTTATGTCGTTAATGCCACCGCCTCGCCTGAAGAAATTGACAAACATTTAGATATGATGCCTAGCTTGGTGGAAACCGTTTTTAAGACCAATCGCTACGTCGTGGGGGATAATCCCAAAGCGGGCATCCCTGAAGCGCAGAGCGCGCAAGCGTGGGGCACGAAAACTACGAATCCTGCGTCGCTTTCTTCTACGGCGTGGTTATCCTTTAACTCAACGACCACAGAGGACGGTAGCGGACTCGTTTACTTACCAACGCCACCGCCTACCCCCAAACCTACGCCTCAAGAAAATAATGGGAGTGGCTTAACTTACCTGCCTTAAGTTTCATCAAGCGGACGCTTTTATTAGCCTTTTATCCCTTGCCCCCTTCTTGTGAGGCAGGAGATAATCTTGTATCACCCCAAAGGAGTAAAGACGGTAAGTACTGCCGTAATTTGGAGGCACTTAACTAAATAGCTGTTATAATGTTGCTTAAGTCTATTCAGGAGTATTTAAAATACAGTGTCCCAAATGGGGCAGCTTCGACAAAGTCAAAGCAGGATTTATCGGCGAAAACCAACGGGATCAATGCAAGAATTGTCCCGGTCAATACAAACGATCAACCCCCAAAGGGCAAGCTCCGCACTTGTGGGAGCCGCCAGAAATCTCTATTTCTCTGGGGTTTCTCTCCGCCAAATCGGAAAATGAATGGGGGGTTTTACAGTGGCGGTATATCATAAAATCCTCAAAAATAACAACAGGCCCATTCTAACATACCGATGATGAAAATACTGGGCTTCTTTTTAAGTCTACTTGCGGTGGATGAAGGTATTGCCTTTGATGAAATTGTGGCCGAACTGGCGGGCCGCCATCGCTAAGGGATTAAGTCAAAAACGCCCAACCTATTTACGTTGATGAACCTGTTGAATGATTAGTTTGCTTCGTTTTTTCATATGCTTGAGGATGTTTCACTTG
This sequence comes from Vampirovibrionales bacterium, assembly GCA_044345135.1. Classification (GTDB taxonomy): domain Bacteria; phylum Cyanobacteriota; class Vampirovibrionia; order Vampirovibrionales; family JAJTHC01; genus JAJTHC01. Next base: position 5,683 of record JBIJBR010000033.1, on the reverse strand, counting down.
CGATTTTTGATAGCCTAAATAACCTATGCTTGCTAATCCACCTAAACCTAATGTCACTAAGCATCCTTTTAACCAATCAAAAGGCGGTTTCTGTAAAGTACCGTAGTCTCGAATATTTTTAATTTGTTCTTCGGGGAGGTAAGTTCTGCTTGTTCATCAGGGTTATTCCAAACCCCTTCATCTTTTGAATCGAAAAGATATATGTTTTGGATGCCTGTATTGTGAAACAAGAGCTTCTGCTTATGGTCTTCCATAATCATTTCCTGTTCGTCTTTATTCTTATTTTTAAGACCCTGTATCGCAATAGCCACTCGTTTAAATTTAAGTTGCGTTATAATATGTTCGTCCTGCTCACTCATATAGTATTTTAAATAATTAATGACCTTTTCTTAAAGAATTGTTCAATAGCTTCATAAAATCCCAGACCTGAGCGAATAGCATCGGTAACAGCGCGTTTGAGAACAGCCCACCATCCCTCAATTGGATTAAAATCAGGACTGTAAGCAGGCAAAAATAACAGCGTGTTACCCGATTTTTCAATCAATACCTGTAATTTTTCAGATTTATGAAAACTCGCATTGTCCCAAATAATGACAGACCCTCTCGGAAGTTCAGGCAAGAGCACCTCTTTCACCCAAGTGAGCACCACATCCGTATCGCAATAGCCCTTAAACACCAACGGAGCAATTATTGTATTGTTCTGTAACCCTGCTATAATTGAGGTGCGGGCGTATCGCTTGCCCGAAATGTTCGCCATGACTTGAATGCCTCGTTTGGCTCTCGCATAACGACGAACCAACACGCTGTCAAAGCCCGTTTCGTCCACATACACAAGAGAAGCAGGGTTTAGGGCTTTTAGTTTCTGCTTAAAACTTGTGCGTTTTTCTTCATTTCGTTCTTGGTAGAGCGTGGTTTTTTTTACGAGTGATTCTGTTTCGTTTACAGGCGTAGAAGACCGCTTGAGGCGTTACGCGGAGTATTTCTGCATATTCTGCTAGTGTAGCATCGGGGTTTTCGTCTAGGGCTTGTTGTAATTTTTCAAGAGGTAGTTTTTTGGGTGCCTTAGCCCCTGTTTTTGAGGGTTGGAGCTTTGGACGTTTACGCCATCTTTTGAGGGTAGATAGTCCAAGTTGGAAGATTTTCGCCGTCTCAATTCGCCGTCTCAATAAGAGTGGATTCTTTCAAAAATAGAAGCGCTTTTTCTCTTAAACCTAAACTGTAAGCCATAACATTATTTCTCTCAACAAAACAATACTAACCCATAGTATAACATAGTCCACTAATTATTTAAAATACTATAAGGCACTATTTTTTGTCTTTAGGCGCTTCTCTGAACATCAATGATACATGGGATGGACGACCATTGAGATATGAAGTTGCAAAGCAAATAGATCCTGTTGAAATAACTATTCAGCTTACAAATTCTGCACAGCACTCTACACACAATAAATATAGAATTTATTTTGAGGCACCTCACTCCATAATGGAAAAAATTCAAAGAAAAATCCCACCTTCAGGTCACCCTACAGAAACTACTCATCTCAATCTATATGGCAACGACGATCAGGCAAGGGCGCTTCGTCAAATCCAAACGATTGAAAAAGCCATGGAGGAAGTTTGGGAGGACCTTGTCCGTGAAAACGAGAAAAAAGGAAATAGTCTTTGGGGACTTGTTTCTCCAATAACAGAAAAAACCAAAACAACCATGATAGCGGAAGGCCTACAATTTTTAAAAAATAAAATGCTGCCAACACACGATTTGTAAACAGCGCATCAAATCATATACCCTAAAACATTGTTTTTTATCTTAAATATAAAGAAGCGAGTAACTTTTTACAATAGCATAAAATAGCTGTAGTACTCGTAAAAATAAGGCCAAAACAAAAGCGCCACGACCCCATAACTGGCAACGGCCACCACCAAACACGCCCCTGCGGCCATGTCTTTAATGCGCTTCGCTCTTAAGTCAAAGCGCCCTTCAGTCAGTAAATCCACCAGCCATTCCACCACCGTATTGGCCAATTCTGCAAAAAGCACAAAGCCTGCCATTTGCAACAATATCGCCCATTGCGACACGGAAATTTGAAATAAAAAGCCCATGACCAAGGCGCCCGCAATCAGGTAACAGTCCAAACGAAAATTACGTTCTTCCTGAAACACAAAGCAGAGCCCTTCCCACGCATAGGTCAAAGATTCCCAAAAATTTTGGGCACCAAATCCATAATGCGACCCAAGAGCAGAACGACCAGACGACGGAAAAGGCCTGTGAAACAACTGAAATTGCTTTAAATAGCGACGCAACCACTTGCGTTGCCTCTGTTTTTTGGCGTGATGAGAAGAAGAGTGAGACGCATCCGCAGGCATCATCGAATCAATTTCCTTGTGAAACAGTAGGACTCCATAAAGCGCAAAAAAGCTTGCTTTCTTATTATGTTCGCCTTAAAGTAGAAGTCAACAGGTTATTTACCTCTACTTCAACACATTGCCGATGTGGCGGAATGGTAGACGCACTCGACTCAAAATCGAGCGGAGCAATCCTTGTCAGTTCAAGTCTGACCATCGGTATTTTTAACTTAATGCTTTTATTTAAGTTTTAGTTCCCCCCGTTCGTGAGAAAGAAGGGAACTTTTTTGTATCTAAGCAAATAAACGACTAAACTTCAAGGTTTAGGTTTTGCCCCACAGGACGCTTTTGCCCATTTTCCAAGACAGGTAATTCCCCGGGTTTAACGATTTGCTGATCGCCCGAATAGCTCGGATAGTACCCACCGTTGTGATTGGTGGTATAGGCCACGACGCTTCCATCGGTTTTAACTCTATAACTGGTGGTATTGTCGTCTGCATCATAGGACACCAAACGCAAGTCGCCATCCTCATCATGGGCATAGGTCACGCCTGTTTCTCTCGCTTTTAGCGTATTGGCAGGTTTCGCATTGGCCATTAAATCTTGAACGCTTTGTAAGACTTCAGGAGGCGTTGCCTCTTCATGAAGCTTCACCGCACCAGGCAGATCATACGCGGGAGGTTGGACACTCACTTGACCCAATTCATTAATGTGATATTCAGGCCCTTTATAAGTGGGGTTGGCCTCAAGCATAACTTGCCCATGGACATCTACGGTTTTAGAGTAAGGCGCCTTCACTTTTTCTTCCAAGGTCGGAACGGACGCTTGCTCATATAAATCCTGCACCAATTGCAACTCTTCTTCAGGCGTTGCGGGGGATTCAATGATTTTTTTATCCCGCTTCGCAAGCGGAACATAAGTATTTACAGGGGCTAAAGCAGGAGCGGCTCCCATCATCATGGACATCATAATACTTTCCTTACCTTATTTTTATAAACTCATACACACACACATATTTAAGACAAAACACTGAGTCGTCATCCTAAACGTATTAGTATTAAACGTGAAACCATTTAAAAGCGTGCTAAAATAAAGACACTCGTTACAAATCTTAAAGTATTAAATGTATTAAACCTTTTGAGCCCCTGCTGGATGACGGTAATAGATGCATGAATGATTTACCTCCTTTTGATTTTAGCCGTGAATTAAAAAACCTACCTGAAGGACCAGGGGTCTATCGGATGTTGGACGAGAGGGGGCAAGTCTTATACATTGGTAAGGCCAAGGTCTTAAAAAATAGAATTCGCTCGTATTTTAATAAAAATGGGGGCCATAGTCCCAAAACCAAAATGATGTTGCCCCTCATCAAGCGATTTAATTATATTGTGACCAACAGCGAAGTCGAAGCCCTGATTTTAGAAGACAGCCTCGTCAAGCAGCATCAACCCAAATATAATATCTTATTAAAAGATGACAAGCGTTTCCCCTGGATTGGTGTGAGTGATGACGACTATCCTCGGCTTTTTGTCACGCGTTCCACCAAAAAACCCGCGGGTCAATCGCTTCGCTTTTTTGGACCCTATACCCATAACGCTGAATTGTTTGCCTTGTTGAAATTACTACAAAAACACTTTCCATTGCGAAAACGCCCGAAACCCTTATTTAAAGATCGGCCGTGTATGAACTACAGCTTAGGACTTTGTGCGGGGCCCTGCCAAGGCTTAATTTCCCCTAGGGATTATCAGCATATTGTCCAAGAAGCGGTCATGGTATTGAAAGGACATACCCAAGCACTTGAAACTCGCTTACGTGAACAAATGCTTCTCGCCAGTGAAGGGCTTCACTATGAACGTGCCAAATTACTCCATGAACGCTTAGAAGCGGTACAACGCATTGGGCAAAAACAAGTCGTGGTGTCGGACGATTATGATAAGCATCAAGATGTCTTGGCCTTGGCCCATGATGCGTTTCAAGCCTCCCTTCATGTTCTGGTGATTCGTCATGGAAAAATTGTCGCCTCCAAACCCTTTGTGATTCCTTTACAGCACCACGCCTTGCCTGAAGAAGTCTATAATAGCTTTATCCTTCAATACTACCGTCGTTTAGAAGTCGATGAGCTCCCCGAAGAAATCCTTTTACAGTACCCGTTAGACGACATGGATGTCGTCGTGGATTGGTTGAACGCCCTTCGGCGGGAAAAAGGCGTTAAATCAAAAAAAATCCGTGTACTACTCCCCCAAAAAGGCAAGCCTTTTGATTTACTCAAGCTGGCTAAACTCAATGCCCAAAGCGGTTTAGAACAGGCTCAACTTTACGAAACAAGCAAGTTACGGCATGACCCGACTAAGGCTTTGTTGGATTTACAAAGTCGGCTCCACTTACCGCGCTTTCCTAAACGTATGGAATGCTACGATATTTCTCATTTTCAAGGCAGTCAAACGGTCGCTAGTATGACGGTGTTTATCGATGGACAACCCGCCAAAGAAGAATACCGCCGTTTCAAGGTTCAGTGTGCTGAAGGCAAGCCCGATGATTTTGCCTCCCTCCATGAAGTGCTTACCCGAAGAAGCTTACATCAAGCAGATTGGCCCAATCCTGATTTAATCATTATTGATGGCGGAAAAGGCCAGTTAAGTGCGGCCCAACGCGCCTTAGCAGAACAAGGGTGGAGCGAGATCCCCATGATTGCTTTAGCCAAACGGCTGGAAGAAGTCTTTCACCCCGACACGCCTTACCCCACCCTGATTCCTCATTCAGCGCCTTCGCTACAAATCTTACAATGTATTCGAGACGAAGCCCATCGCTTTGCCATTAGTTATCACCGACACTTACGAGGCAAAAAAGCCTTAAGCCACCCCTTGGATGCCGTCAAAGGCATTGGACCGCGTCGTAAAGCCTTGCTCTTAAAAACCTTAGGCACATGGCAACGGATTCAATCCGCTACGCCTGAAGACTTACAACAGATTCTAGGGGTGTCTGCCCCTGTGGCCCTGACCTTACACCACGCCATTGCAGAAGCCCCCTCTTCTTAAAGGGGTGATAAAATCAACACGCTTCCTCAAGGAAATCACTAGCCGTTTTATCAAACTTAGCGCTATACTGTCCCTATGGCTTCTTCCGTATGAGAGAAAAACAAGAAAGTAAACGATGGACAACCCGACTCAACAGCCCTTTGAACCCAGTGTCGATACGCCGTATTTACAGGTCTTGTTGCATGCCGCAGACCCTCCCATCGAACGGCCCTTACCGTGGCAATTACTCAGTGGCTTGGTACAAGGGCTTTCCGTCAGTGAACAAAATACGTTTCAAGTGCGTAGCCCTGAAGAAGCCCAGCGTTGTG
>JBIJBR010000183.1:0-3708 GCA_044345135.1 Vampirovibrionales bacterium | reverse complement strand
CAGGTACAACAGTTGATTCAAGAAGCGGTTCATTTTATTGAAAATCGTTTGCTCGAAGCAGCAGAAGGAGAAACTGTCTTCGCGCGCTTAAAATTGCATGTCCCCGATGCGTTTTTGGAACAACAAAATGTGGTGCATTTATTAGCTCTGGCCTCCGAGACGCCTCGTCATGACGAAGGACGTTGGGCCTGTGCCATTTTAAAAGTGGTGCATACCCTCATGCACATCGAACATACCCCACGCTTACAAATCATTGAACCCGCACGCGCGCAGATTCTAAAAGGCTATGGAGACATCATACGCTACGACGCTACTGCAGAACGGGTGGTCTTGGGGCGAGTCAATAGTGACAAGCAATTAGGGCTGTATGGCCTTGAAATTAAAGAGCAAAAAAGCCGTGAAAGTCTACTGATTAAGCTCTTGTCTAAAAAAGAAAATAGTATTGAATTGATTGACGACTTCATCGGGATTCGGCTGATTACGGAGAGTATTCCAGATGTTTTGGTGGCCTTGGATATTTTAATGGAAGCCCAATTACTCGTCTTTAGCAACGTCAAAGCGGAACGCTCTCGGAACACCCTGATTGCGTTGGATGAATTTAAAAGCCTCTGGCAGAAGCATCACCCTGAAGACTACCCACGTACTTCGATCAATGCCAAAAACACGGCCCCCCACATGCCCAGCTGGTCGGACTTGCTGCATACCCTACAAAAACTAGATGCCAAATTGCCTCAAAATAGCTTTACCCACCACAACCCCCATAGTGACGACAACTACCGCGCCTTACACATCACCACCCGCCAACTCATTAAAGTCCCCGCCCGCGGAGGAGACCTCGGCCAGATGCAGCGCCTCTTTTTCCCCTATGAAATTCAATTGATTGATAAGCATCATTACCTCACCAATCAAGAAGGTAATATCGCCCATAGTCGTTACAAACAACGACAACTCCAACGCTGTAGGCGGCGTATTTTAGGGGATTTATTGCCGCGTCATTACTTAGAACATGCCCCCCATGCGGAAGACACACGACTCAAGCGCCCCTTTCAAAACCCGAGCGTCACCGCGGCCAACCCGCTGGACTATATTTAGTGTTGCCCATGTGGACAAACGGGTTTGTTTTATATAAACTATCCTAGCACAACAGGCTATACTCCTACGTTTATACGAAAGCGTGTAACCCAAAACATCACCCTGTGATGAAAAGTGCGCTGTGATTTCTCTCAATAAAATGAAAGGTTCTTCTCATGAACTCTATTGCTTCTTCTCCACAGGTCCACGCCTACCCCGCTATGCATCAACGTTCAGGAATAATAAAGGTAAATAATAGAGGCCTAGGAGACTTCTTGACTCCCGATGGTGAAGTTCTTGGCGAAATGATAGAGCAATTCAAGAGAGCAGCCCCCTCAAAATTAGGCGAAAAAATTATACAGTTGGCAGGTGTGGATAACCGTGTTGCATTGCATTTTATGGAACAAATAGAAGACAAACATAATTTAGCCAAAGGTGATTATGTACGCTTTGAAAGGGTGAATCTGCTCTTAGACCCAGACTCTCCAAACCCTTTATCTGAACACTATGGTAGATTTACAGATCTCATCGCTGCAATACCTATAAATGAAAAGGCTCTAAAACAATATATAGCTTCTAAAATTACCGATTATAACGAACTCTTTAAGCCTTATGACGGTTTTATTGACCCTGATATATTAATAGAAGCGGAACAGATTCATACAAAGCGTGTCGAAAGGATTAATACCAAATTCAGAACAGGTGAAGCAGACATAGAGACCATAGGCTTAAAGCCCGGATGGCAAAACAGGCTTCTTGCTGAACAAGAATTGGCCGTAAAAGAAAAACAAGAACGATATATCAGTGACATGAGCAAATTAGGTCAGCTTTTCAAAGCAGACGCATAAGCCTTTCTTGAGCGAGTGACGTCCGAGACCTTTTCGCGGAAAAAGGTCTCCCCCCCTCTAAATCCGTCCCCTCATTCACTTAGGAATCTTTACTCCCCTCGTTGGGTGAAGGTATTTTCAAGAGCTTCTTTGATACGAGTACAGCCCTGATCTGAATCCGATTGAGCAATTTTGGGCATGGTTAAAGTCGTGGATTCGGGGTTTAATGATCCCACCCTTCACATCTTTCAAGCCCTTGCAAAAACGTTTGGAAATTAATACACTTGACTATAATTTTCCGATTTGGCGGAGGGAAACCCCAGACAAATAGAAATTTCTGGCACGCTCCCACAAGTGCGGGGCAAGCCCTCTGGGCGTAGAGCCGTGTCTATTGACCAGGACAATTCTTGCCTTGATCCCGTTGGTTTTCGCCGATCAATCTTGCTTTGATTTTGTCAAAACGACCACATTTGGGACACTGCATTTTAACAGCTATCTACTTAAGTGTCGCGATGATTTAATTAAACACGGCTAAAAAAATCCCACACCTGATCAAAAGGCGTGGGAACTAACACTGCTCTAAAAAAGCATGATATTTTCAATTGTTTCTTTACCTTAGAGGATAAACGGCTTGTCCGCGTCGTCAAAAATTCACGAGAGTCTCGATGCTACAATCTAAGTCCCTTCACTCTCAAGATTCAAAACCAACGTTTTGTCTGTTTTCAATTTTACAAATCCTAATAATACGGCTTGTTTTGCTGAATCGCTTTAGCGATATTTTCTTTACCATTGGTGTCCATATGTTGTGCCATAGCGTGTAAAAAGGCATTCCCTGAAACCCCTTCTGCTTGAGAGGTAGGCGTTTCTGCCGTCATCAAGGATTGCGTCACTCCCAAAGGTTTACCGTAACGTTCGGCCTGCTTACGAGCAATGGCTTCCTTCACTTTCAAATTAACCCCTGCTGGATGAGTTTCTGCATAAGGATGCGAAACACCTTGGGGTGAAAAAGAGTCCCCTGACTGCTTCATTTTTTCACGCAAACGTTCTAACGTATTGTGTTGAGAAGGCTTTACAGGGGCATGAGCATAAGCCGAATGAAACAGTGACGGTTCACTCATTCCCACAGAAGGGGCACTGCTTCGAAAATCCTGTAGGCGAGGATCTAAATTAAAGGCCTTCGTAGAAAACGACTTCGTTGGCTTTAGCTTTGATAATAACATCCATAAGGAAGCACTTATCACCAAGATACCTAGTAACCAAGTACTATGAGCCTTCGACCATTGCACGAGTAATAAGGCAAGCGTCTTTGCGGTTTGACGAATCCCCGTAGGAGCAGTCGCCTCTTCTCTTTCATCTAGGGTTTCTTCTAATAAGACATCGCTTTCAATAGCGGTCGGCATATTTGCAATACTAGGGTCATCTTCCAATAAAGGTGAAACCGTTAAAGAAGAAGCCTTTTTCTTAGCGCTGAGCATTTTAATTTCTTTAGGTATTTTTTCAGCTTCACTACTTTCAATGGCTAAAAAGACATTTCCTTCTTTTTGCTTGGGTAGAGAAATCACTGGAGGCACTTGTTTTTTCTTAGTGGGGACAGCGGCGGTTGCGATACGAAAAGGCGTCGTCGTCACCCCATTCAGTTCCCTAAAGCCCACAATCGGAGATTCTAAATGAGAACCTTCTATGGCCAATTGAATATGATGTTCTCCCAGTTGCTTGACTCTAACCCCCTGAACAGAAGGTGCTTTTTCATAATGAACAGCAAATGTGGAAGCGGTGAGTACCGTATCATACAAATCCAAAATCACTTGAG
>JBIJBR010000018.1:0-14494 GCA_044345135.1 Vampirovibrionales bacterium | reverse complement strand
TTTTTCTACAGCAAGTTGACGTAAGGCTACAGGATAAGTCATACAAAGGGGATTCCCAACTAAACAAATATCCCTTTATTATAGCCTGTTTTATCTATCTTTTACTATAGAGGGGTGGAGAACCTTTTTCCGTGAAAAGGTCACTGACAGCAGAAGCTTAAAACAAAATGAGGACTCTAGGGCGATGCTTTTTTTTGAGCCAAGGCTTTTTGAGTCTTTACGTTTCGGTAAAAGGGAGCGATTGCCGAAGCGGGTTTGAGCAATGGGGGCTTTTCGTCTGAAGAAGGCGTATTGGCCGGTGGCTGATGTAAAGCCTGTACCACGGAAGAATATAAAGATCCTGCTAAAGCCATGGCTTCATTAAAGCAGAAAATCGAACCCGCGCAACATCCGTTCGCACAGACGGCTCCGCCTGCTCCTGCCATAATCGCCCACGCTTTTACCACTTGTGGATTATGCCCATTAATGTGGTCCGCCTTACTGGTATACAATTGTAATTCTTGAATAAAGGCATCCCGCGCTTCTGGCGACCACTTGTTTTTATCCAGCACGGCCTTTATGTTGGCTTGCGTGTCAGGGGCGATATGGCCATCTTGATGTAAAGGCTTCAGGACGGCCAAGGCTCGGGTGACGTGATTGAAATTGTCCGCCAAGGTGGACTGCGGTTTTAAGACCTCCGGCGCTTCATGCAGGTGCTGAGCAATGGCTTTTAAACTGGCTAAGCCTCCAATGCCTTCGTGTTCTAAACCGTGAATTAAATCAGGCTGTTTTTCAAATAGTTTCTTTATAGCGTCGCCACTGAACACCCAGTGAAACATGTCGCCGCCATTGGCATCATGCGGATCAAAGGTGGGGGTGCCTTTTTTAGGGGCTTCAGGAGCGTGGTGATGATGATCATCTTCGCAATGAGCGTGATCATGAAGGTCACTTTTCGAGTGAGAAGGTGTATCGGAAACACCTTTAGAATGACTGCAATTTTCATCATGTATATGAAATTGGGTACGCATTTCAGCCAATTCAACAGGACTGGCATTATGGGTGGCAATGTCTCCATACAATTTTTCCAATTCCTCAGTGGATCCACTACTTAAATACTCTAAAAATAAGGAATTACCACCTAAAGCATTCGGTACTTGTTGTACTGGCGTGGATTTCTTCTCAGCCAAATCACTTAAAATACGTTTGGCAATTAATTTAAGTGGTTCTTCTTCATTAGGTAAAGGCTTTTTTTCTTGCTCGAATTGATTTAAATGATTTGCATACTCCTCTAGAATATTTTGATGGTCCTGTAAAAATGTAGCGTTTTGATCTCGCATTAAAAAGTCATTTAGATTTTTAACTTTACTTAAAAAGGTACGATCATTTTGAACATGGCTTAATTTAGCATGTAAATCATCCCATTCTGCTTCTAAGTCTTCTTGTTCCTCTATTTTGGCTTGACGTTCTGCCTCATACGCTTTTTGCGCTTTGGCTTGAAGCAAACGCTCCTCATAAGCGTGCGCTTGATCCGCACGACCATGAAACGCCACGGCCTTATAGGCTACTTGCACAGGGTGTTGCGCGTCTAATTTTTTTAAGGCCTCCTGCTCTAAAACCTCTCGCGCCACTAGGCTAGGGCGAATCAAATCAGGGATGGCTTCTTTGGCCAAACGGGCTTCGACTTCCTGATGAATCTTCAGAAAGGAACGCTGTTCTTTTTGCGCTAAAAGGGCTTCTAAGGTAGAGATTTTTTCGCCTAAATTTTGGGTGGTCATATGCGCGAGTTCAGACTTTAAATACGGCTGAAACACTCGGCTTAATCCTTTCGACGTATAAGTCCCCAAAGCATCAGAAAAAACAGTCCCCTCCGTATACGCTCGGGAAGTCGCCGTTATTGCAGGAATGGCCCGCAAAATATTATAAAGCTCATGCTCTACCCCCTTGCGATTATTCATACTGGGTTCATGACGGCGATAGTAATTGTCTTTCCCCGCAAGTTTGGGGTCGCCTTGCACCAAGAAAGGATCTTCAAACGCGTTTTTAAAAACCCGACCCACTTGATTTAAACGTTTAGTCTGCCACGCGGTTTTAAGCGATTCCCGCACCCCGTTGACGACGCCATCCACATGATGCACCGTATTGATGTACCAGCCTTTTTCCCCTCCCCATAAGGAGCGTTCAGTCGTGGCGTGGGCAAAGGGATTTTTAAGTTCCATTAAACCCAAGTGAACCCGTGGGAACAAGGCCATCGCCCCTACCGCGGTGACGCCTGAAACCGCTAAGCCACTCAGTCCCTTAGCGAAGGCTTTTTGATTGGCGGACCAGCCCTTTTGATCATCAATGCGGTCTTCTATTTTTTCGTGCGCCGTACTAGCGACCAAAGCGGACCCTGCAAGTAAAGGGGCCATGGTTAAAAAATGAGCCGTTTTCATCCCGATACTACCAGGAATCATGGCATGAAATGCAGCACCTAATTCTAAGGCCAGTAAAGGAGAAGCCAGACTTAAGCCGATGCCTTTATTGATCATCGACACCGCACTCATTAAGCCCAAGGCTTTTAAAACCGCCAAGGGCGTGGGTTGAAACAAGGCAGAACTTTCGATTTTAGGGCGAAGCCATGAGGGAACATTCGCCCCTTTCCCCACTTTTTTACGGGCGAAATTCAACACCGATTCTTGATTACCCAAGGCGATGATGGCTCCCCCCAGCAGAAGTCCACTCCCTACTTGAGTCCATTTATTTTCAGGTTCATGTTGATCATGTGAAGCCGTGTCATGTTGATGCCCAACACGTGGCTGCAAAGCAACCACAGGGATAGTCAAAGACGAAGAGCTTACACGCATAGAGATACCTTTGGTAGGTCATATAGTGTTTTAATAATCAACCATACAGCGTCTCTTCGTTGTCGCTACGATTCTCGATGTGCTTATGTACGTCTTTGTACACTTCACACCTCTGCGAGTCTAGGCTCCTAGAATAGCCTACTGTCTGCTTAATTATTAAAAACACTATAAAAAGTTTTCAAACCGAACAAGAAACTTCTTTTAAGCTTACTTATAGCCCAAGCATCTTCAAAATGCAACACTGTTGTATAAAATATTACATTTCGTTAGAATTAAATTAACAAGGCAAGCCTCTACTTAGTAAAATAAGGCACTAATAATATAGTCTAACAAGGCCATCACAATAAAGCTCCAGACCACGGCTTTGGTCACCGATTTGGCCGATTCATTGCTAGAACGGCTAGAGGTAAAGCCCACACTACAGCATAATAAGCCAATCATGCCTGCAAAAACCACAGATTTTAAAAATAAGACCCCAATATCCTTCATTTCAATAAATTCACGCACAGAGTCTAAATACGTGGTATAAGGAATGCCTGCAATAAAATTAGCCGTATACATTCCCCCTAAAATACCCAAACTGGTGCCGATGAGCGTTAAAAACGGTAATACGATTAAAGTCGCCACGACACGCGGAATCATGAGGTAACGAATGGGGTTCATTTGCAGAACTTTTAGCGCATCCAGCTGATTATTACTTTTCATGACGGTGATTTCCGCAGCAAAGGCGGAGCCTGCCATGGCAATCACGGAAAAGCCTGTCATCACGGGGCCGAGTTCTCGAACCATGGCCACCGATACCAAGGCGCCTACGAAGGGGGTTCCGCCTTGATCCGCCATATCTTTGGCGACTTGCATCGCCAGCACCGCCCCTAAAGTCCCTGTGAGTAATAGCGACATCGGCAGGCTGTCCCACCCGACAAAGGCCACTTTTTCTAGAATAGCAGGCCAGCGTCCATGCCCTTTTAGGATATAACGACACATGATGCTCCCGTCAATCACGGCAAAGCCCATGGTTTCTAGAATACCTGACAACGGTTCTAAGCACCACGCGAAAAAACGTCGAGTCAAGGGAAATAAAGGTTCGGACGAGGATCGAGACATACGCGAATACTTTTCATAATAACAATAGAGTACTTCATCTTAATTATAACAGGAAAGGCTCTAAATACGCTTGCCTCTTATTGAATCATTATTTTTCGTCTGAGGGACGGCATTGGGATCAATTCAAATGCCCCCCATAAAAGAAAATAAGAAGTCGCGAACCAAGTTTCTGAACCCATTCTGGCCATAACACGTTGAGGATGAATATAGTACGCTGTTCGTATTCCCTCACTCGTCTTTTTAAGAGGAAGGCTTGGCGTGGCTGGCGTTTAAGGCCGTGTTTAATCGATGAGACGACACCACCTTCAAACGCGGACGCTGCGTATTCAGCGTAGGTGCCACCCACCCTTGGCAGGCCTGATTTAACGCAGGAGGAAAGTCTTCAGCCGTTAATGGTTTCTCAGGGTGAGGATCGTTCACTTTATTCAACACGTGCTCATCAAAGTGAATCAGTGGTAATTGCTTTTTATGAACCAAATAATAGGTCTGACGTAAGGCATGCATAATATGACTTTCTTCCATTAAGTGCTCTTGATGAAGACGCTTCTGGCTTTGAATTGCCCAATTCATTAAGGCCAATCCTGTGGCTTCATCTCCATCATACCACTGGCTGAGTCCTAAATTAAACCAGGCCAAGGGGTACGCCGCTTGGTGATGAATGACTTGACAATACCCTGCTGAAGCGGCTTTGAATTGCGTGTCTCGTTGTAAGACATCACTCAAGCCATACCACGCCTTAATTAAGTGAGGATCTTGTTCCAAAGCCAAGCTATAATAATACCGTGCCCAATCCCACAAGGCATAACGTTCTTGCGTAAAGCCCATGGCATCCGCTCGATTTCCTGCAAAACGGTAGACACCCCCTAAATCAAGCAAAGCCCCCAAGTGATGCGGCGATTCATTTAACACTTGGCGGTATAATTGAATGGCTGCATTGGTCTCGCGTAATTGAATGAGTAAACGGGCATAATTATATTGATAGTCTCGTGCTGTGGGGTATAATTTTAGACCAGCTTCATACTGAATTTTCGCATTGGTCCATTGATGGGTGTGATGAAAATAATGAGCCAGCCGTAAGCGGAACATCGCTTCTTGGGGCCAACGATTGACGCTGTCGAGTAAAAGCGTTTCTGCGTCTTTCGGTTTTTGTTTTTGAAACGCTGTTTCAATATCATTCAGGGCTCTAAATTGGGTGATGCGTACTTTGATTTCAGGGCCGTAGAGTGCCAGTACTAGAATCATGAACAAGGTGCTCACAAAGAGTAAGGCTTTAAAAAAAGTACTAAACATCAGACATTACCTGCTTAAAATAAGACTGCAAGACTTCTGGCGAGAAAGTGGGCGTTTTTAAAAGTGGACAAAGGGCTTCTATGGAAAAGGGAGCAATACGGCGAATGCCTACCTCGTAGAGTCCCTCCAACTTATGCAAGGCTTGTCCTCGTTTTCGTTGGCTTCCCTGCCGTCTACCGTCTTGAAACAACACACAAGACGCGGCGATTTGAATCAGCACTTGAATCAATATTTTCTGTTGACTTCGGGGGAGTAAACGCCATGCCGATTCCCAAGCCTCATGACTTTCCCAAAAACGACCCGCCTGAAACAAGCAAATACCTTCTTTTACAAAAGGCATGACTTCGTGCGGAAAACGCAATAAACGTGGCGCTTCCACAGTCAAGACTAGGGTGTTCCTGTTTCAAAAGAGGAAGAGGAGTGGGGGGGGCTCACTTTCACAGAAGAAGAGCGCGTGTCATTTTCAGCAGTCTCTCTTGCTTCTTTGGTGGCATGGGTATCGCTATAGTGATACGGCACGTACAAGGTGGCATCGTCATAGTCTTCATCTAAATAAGAGAGATCTAATTCAGACATCGCAAAACTTTCCTTCAAAATCGCATAGGTAATCGGATCCGCCTTAGTGGCTTCAATAAATTGAAGGGCTGCCATACGTTGAGCGTCAGGCGGCATGATTTTCAAGAGCTCAATGGCTTTTGACAAGACAGGAGAACGGTCATACCAACGTTTTTTGGGGCGAATGGGGTCTGCAATTTTGTCGTAAACGTCTTTCAAGGCCTCTGCTGGGGCTTGCTGTTCAACCCCTGTAATCAAGGCTTTGGCATAGGCTTCCGCTGCTTTCGGTGCCAATTCCATAAAATTAAGTACTTCAAGCAAGACAGGGTCGGTATCATACCAACGTCTCACCCGCGTACTGGAATTCGAGGACAATGGAGTGTCTTGAGCATTCATAAAAATAATCCCTTACCTGATCGAATCAGCGTTTACGCCATCCGCGTTTTCATAAGAGTATTATAAGGCGTCTAAAAGTTGTTCTGCTTCTGTCTCATCCAAAGGTACACGTTTTATACGACACCCTAAGCCCACCAATTTTTCATGCAAGCATTCATAGCCTCGGTCCAAATGTTTGAGGTTATAAATACTGGAATTTCCCTCCGCCCCTAAAGCGGCAATAACCATCGCCATACCCGCGCGTAAATCGTGGCTTTTGACGCTCGCGCCTGACAATTGCGGCACGCCACTGACAATGGCCACGTCTCCCTTCACCTGAATGTTGGCCCCCATTCGGTTCAGTTCACCCACGTGCTTAAAACGGTTTTCATAAATCGTTTCAGACATCATACTGACCCCTTGTGCTTGCGACATTAAGGCCATCATAGGCGACTGTAAATCCGTCGGGAAGCCAGGGTAAAAATTCGTAACAACATCGGTTGCTTGCAAACGTTGCCCTAAGTCACGAGAAACCCGTAGCGTTTTTTCATCAATATAGTCTAAATGTCCGCCCATTTCCTTAAACTTCGCCAAAACCGCCGTCATTTGCCGAATGGGGGCTTCATCCACATAGACGTCTCCGCCTGCGGAAAGCACACAGGCTACAAAGCTCGCACATTCAATACGGTCCGACATCACCGCATAGTCGACAGGCTTTAAACATTGGGGATCCACACCTTCAATGGTCAACGTTGAAGTTCCCGCCCCGTCAATACGGCAGCCCATGGCATTTAAAAAATGAGCCAAATCTTCAATTTCAGGTTCCTGCGCCACATTGCTCAACACGCTTTGACCAGGGGCTAAAACGCAAGCCAATAAAAGATTTTCTGTGGCGCCCACACTGGGCATGTCCAAACTAAAGTAGGCCCCTTTTAATCGAGAGCCATCCGCAGAAACCACGCCATGCTCCACATGAATATCCACGCCCAATGCTTGCAAGCCCTTAATGTGAATATCCACCCCACGCTTACCGATAGAACAGCCCCCTGGTAACGGCACCTGTGCCGTTCGATAACGACCAATCAAGGCCCCAAGCACATTGAAACTGGCTCGCATTTTAGACACCAACGCATAAGGTGCTTCGGTGTTGCGGACCGCCCCTGCGTGCAAATAGCAGACGGGCCCATTTAATTCTACTTCACGGCCTAAACTGCGTAAGACCTTCGCCATAACCGTTACATCACTTAAGGCCGGCACATTACGAATGGTGGTCGCCTCTTCAGAAATAAGGGCGGCTGCCATCAGCTTTAAAACCGAATTTTTAGCCCCAGAAACACGCACGCGTCCACTCAGCGGGTACTGACCCTGAATCAAGAGTTTTGTTTCTTTTGCGTCCGACATAGAGTGGTCATCCTCATGAACAATGGGGGTTTCAAGTAACACAAATACAACCTTTAAGGAGTTTAGAATAGTGAATAACATGAACAAAGTGTAGGCAGACTTCAATCTAACGACAAAGTCTCAAAAAACAAAAGCGTTTTATTTGACCTGAACTGGCATGACTAAGCATAAATACTGTTGACGCGCGGCTTCATCTCTAAATAAAGTCGGCGCCAAGGATCCATTGGTTTCAAGGCGAACTTCATCTCCACTCATGACTTTTAAGGCATCCAATACAAACGTATAATTAAAAGCGATTTGCAATTCTTCGGCGTGATTAAACTGAACCGGTAAAGAATCTTGTGAATGTCCCACATCAGGCGTATCCGCCGCCAAACGCAGTTGGTCATGCGAGAAATTCATTTTAACAATCTGTGTGCGTTCATTGGCCATTACCGCGGTACGCTCTAAAGCAGACACAAGCGCGGATCGGTTCATCACGGCGACAATCGTCGATTCTTTAGGAATCAATTGCTCATAACGAGGATATTGACCATCCAACAAACGAGAAACCGCATTAAAACGTTCTGTATTGAGGAATACTTGGCCATCTTTTAATGAAATAGAGGCTTTTTCACCTTCTTTTTTACCAAAAGTCGTCACCAACTTTTGAAATTCTTGCAAGGTCTTGGCAGGAATAATAGACTTCAGTAAGGGTAAGTCTTCGTTTGCTTCAATGGATTCGGTATGGCGAGCCAAGCGAGAACCGTCGGTGGCGACCATGTCCAAGACACCATTTTCAAGCTTGAAGAAAATACCGCCTAAAATGTTGTTACTGTCTTGTTTGGAGGCGGCAAATTCGCTTTGTTTAATCCCTCTGACCAAGGCGTCTAAATCAATTTCGACTCGGTTTTCTGGATCAATCGTGGGAATCACAGGGAATTCTTCCGCAGGCAAGGTACGTAGTTCAAACGTGGCAGACCCACAAGACAATTTACAATTTTGAAGCGTGGTTTGAATATCAAACGTTACAATGGATTTAGGAGGCAGCTTGGCCAGAATATCCGCGAGTTTACGAGCTGAAATCGTCGTGCTTCCCGCTCGTTCAACATTGGCAGAAAGAGTGGTTTGTAGAGAAAAATCTAAGTCCGTCGCAGAAAGACGTAAAGCACCTGTCTCTTCTGTCACAAATAAAATATTTGATAATATCGGTTGAATAATCCGTGTCGCGGTGGCCCGTTGAACGGAATTGACCCCTTGTAAAATATCGTCTCGAGAAACATCAAATTTCATCATCTGAAGTCTGGCTCCTTTTATGCTGAGGGTGAGTAGACACGCATTCGCCTATTCAACAAATAGCGTAAGTAAACATTAGGCATTAGTAAACATTTGAAAGAATATACCATTATATATATCACAAAAAAATTTAAAACACTAGTCCTTACTTCTCTTTTTCTGCTGAGAGGTGAGCAATTGAGCAATAAAGTAGTTTTATTGTTGTAACAGAATGTAACGTAGTGTAACGCTATTTGAAGACGTTTTTGTGAAGAAGCTTTGGTGGTGTATCACAAGTTATTGTCATAGTCTAGGGTCTTGTCAAGTCTTATGTTTGTGTTTTTCATCCAAATAAATGGATTTTACTGCTAGGTAAATACCCCAAAAAATGTTATGGTGTTCAAGAACCGAGTGGGTCTGAACTGTTTTCGAACAGATCAACGAATCTCTGTTCTGGGTGTGTTTCGATCGTTTTACTGGAACGAAGTAAAATGTAAAGAAATGGTAACAATTAGCATAAAAGATTATTAAAAATGTGTTTATGCTTTTGAAGATTGCGTGTGTTTATCAAAAATTAATAAATAAACGTGATGTCTATTTCCATGAAGGCTGATTCCTTTTTAAAGTTGCTTTCAGCTGAAATGTTGTCTAGTGTGTTTACCAAAAAAATAAAAAACCACTTGGAGGTTGAACCTGCGTTATGATGTCGAGTACGTTAACCACGTTGAAGAAGAAATCCGCGACTGTAAAGTCTTTCGACCAATTGTTACATGATTTGGAACATTCTACCAGTGAAAAAGTACGCTATAATGCGGCTCGTGTCTTAGGTGAATTAGGCGATTCTGTAGCTGTGCTACCCTTGATTCATGCGTTGAAACACGACAAAAATGGATCTGTTCGTTTGTATGTTGCTCGTGCTTTGGGTGAATTAGGTGATGTTTCCGCCACGCCCAATCTCATTGAATCCTTGCGTGAAGACCGAAATGTAGATGTCCGCGTACGAGCCGCTCGTGCCTTGGGTCGTCTTGGTGGCTGTGATGTGGTCATGCCCTTGGTCGAAGCCTTGAGCGATGACAACCCACAAGTGTGTATGACTGCTGCCGATGCGCTTATTGAAATTGGAGCCATTGCCGCGAAGCCTTTAATCGAAAGCTTAAGCAGTGAACGTGTGAATGTTCGTTGTGATGCGACTCGCGCCTTGGGCGAACTGGGTGACACTGCCGCCGTCATGCCATTGGTTGAAATGCTGAACGATGAATGGGTGAATGTTCGTATTTATGCCGTTCAATCCTTAGGCAAGCTTGCTTCGACGGATGCGGTACCTGCCTTGGTGGAAACCTTGCAAAATGCGAAAGAAAACATTTTGGTTCGCTCTGGTGCTGCCGATGCTTTAGGTCAAATTAAAGATGCTCGTGCTTTAATTCCCTTACGTGCCTTGATTATGGGTGCAAATGAATTGGGTGAAATTGAAGATATGGCGTTAAAAGCCTATAAAATCATCATGGCTGCCAATTGGAAGCAAGTGCCTGCCTCCAAAGTCAGCAAGTAAATCTCTTCTAAAAAGCAGGGGAAGCTCGTCTGAGATCTCCTGCTTTTTCAGTGCTTCTCTTACGCTGTATTTTTAATTAATCTAGCACTTTATTTTTTAACCGACTCTTATTTTTGAACTATAATTGTTTCACTCGCTTTTCATTTTACAATTAGGAGATTTGATTCATCGTGTCTGGTTTTTCATCCATGACTCAAAAGCTTGAATCTGCTTTCCCTACGGTGATGACCTTCATTCCGCGTGCCAATGCAGAAAGCCTCGCTTTTTTATTAGCCTCTTCCATGCTCGGGCGTTTTCTGGTGGGGTTAATGCGGTGCGTGGCTGATTATCCTACGCTAAATACTAAAAAAGACGACACTGAAGATCAAAAAGTGCAGACGTTTTCTGAACGTCTTTTTATGGAAGCGTTGGGTGTTCCTGCCAATTTTTTATTTATTGCCTTAGGGCAGGATTTAGGCTTTAAAATGGCCGAAAAATTACATCCTCAAAGTCACCCGGGTATTTTTTTACAGCGTAATCCCCATTTCAATACCTCTGACTTTCAAAAAGCCTTTTTTTATACGTTTCATTCCAAGCAGCCTTTAGAAACCCTTTCGAATTTGTCCCCTGAAGCGATTCAAGACGGCGTGCGGACCCTTGAAAATCCCTTGCACAAAAATTTATTCCATGGCGCTAAGCAAGATCGCTTTTGGGAGGCCTTGCATCACTTGAATCCAACTCTTCAACTCTCCCAAGCGGACATGGGACAGTTGGCGCGTTTTTTTAGAAGTAATAACCTTAAAACCAATACCTACCCTATTTTCAGTGGTATCGTCGCTTCCACCTTATTTAGTGGTTTTTTATGGCAATGGTTGAATGATGGACTATTACGCAAAAAAATAGAACCCCGCTTAGTTGAAGTGACTCGTCCACGAATTTTTAAGCATGCTAAAACCTTAAATAGGCAAGAAAACGCGGGAATGGCGACACGTTATGATTATACGACACTTTATTCACGCGTACGGGGGACACTCCACGTATGATTCCCCCGAACCCTTCTCCATTTATTCCCCCTCGACCTTATACTTTTTATTCCACAGAAGCCACGACCGTTGGACTCGAATGCTTAAAAGCACGTACGCTTCAAGGGGACCGTCTCACCCTGCTGAAACAATTAAAAGTCAATATGATCCGTACCTTCGTGCAGGACACCAGTTTTTTTAAAATCGCCTTGGCTCCCATTGCCTCGGCCTTATTGGTGGCGACACGTGTGGGCACCGCTTTAAAGTCTGCCAAAGACGCCCATAACCATTTGAATCCAGAAGAGGCCGAATATGCCCAAGAACAAGCCTTGATGACGATGACCCGAGAAGTCGCAGGCTTCGGCTTAAGTTATGGTTTAATGTCCGTACTAAACATTGCGACAGACAAACCCGTTCAACGTCTTTTTGGGTACAATTTTCATCAACCTGATGTCACGGGGCCTGTGAAGGGTATTACTCAGGCCATTGAAATTTTAGTCGGTACTCGTAAAGAAATTGAAGCCGCTCCGTTTGCTTTAGGCGGAAAAACCATTGTCGAAGCCATTGAAGAACAAGGAAAAACACCCAACTTCGTACAGAAAACAATGCGTTGCTTGCTTCCCTATTTAACCAGAGATGCCCGACTGACTCAACCCGCTGATCGCATGAAAGCAGGCATGAAAAATGTACGTGGGATAGGGATTCCGCTTCTGTCTGCGGGGATTTCTATTTATTTGGCGGGTTGGCTTTTAGAGCGTACCGCGCTTCTTAAAACGGAGGCGATTATGGCGCGTATTAAGCAAAAACGTCATAAAAAACCCTCTAAAACGACAACGCCGATATCTGCTTAAAATCGTTCTGGCTATAAATAATTTTTTAAAGTCAGTACGTCTTGTATCAAATCTGCAGACAAGCCCTTGGTTTTATGGTCTTTCAAGCATTGAGCCACCCATTGTTGAAAGACCCGTTGTGCTTGCGCCTCACGGATTTTTTCATCTCCTAGTAAAAGACCTTTCAAGTAGTGAAGACTGTTTTCAAGACTTTTTTGAAACGTTTTTTGTCCCTGAATAAAGCGTTGAAGCATGTCACGTTCAAGGGGTTTTAAGCCTTCAAATTCTTTCGTTTCTAAGCGATGATATAAGCCTTTTAAATGTTGAACTTGCATCATATCCTGTTCAAATCGACGGGCTAAAGCAGGGCATTGGGCCTCTTTTAAAAGGGTACGGATCCAATCGGCATGCAAAGCGACCTTCTGTAGCTGTTGATAGGTCCCCTGATGCCGCTCTTGCCAATAGCGACGTTTCAGCGCGGGCGACTGAAAATGAACCGCCAAACCATCCATTGACCCGTCTTCAATATTGAAGGGCATTGACACCCCAGAGGCAGGCGAAGACACTTGAAGCGCTTCGTCTTTTTTCGCAGAAGGCTTCATGGTATTTTCTAAGGAAGGAGGTAATTGAAAGGCGTTGTATTCCATCCCTTTAGGATGACGGAAGCACTAAAATAAAGCCTCCTTTTAAGAGGGGACTTTTTAAAAGAACTTATAGATAAAAAACGCGCCCCGTAGGACTTGAACCCACGACATTCGGCTTTGGAGACCGACGTTCTACCAACTGAACTAGGGACGCATTCCTAAACCCACCGTCCGTAAAAGACTACTTCGTTTCCTTATGCAGGGTATGCGAACGACATTTGGGACAAAACTTATTCATTTCCAAACGTTCCCGATGCACCTGCTGATTCTTTACGGTTTGATAATTACGTTCTTGGCAGTCGTGACACGCCAAAGTGATTTTGCGTTTGCTTTTCAATCCCACGGCGTTGGACTCCTTTATACGTTAATTATACCCTTTTAGTATGCCGTAAACAGCACGCGTCGTCAAGCCATGGATTCCTAAGCGCTTTAGGAACGCCATCAGGAAGGTCCCTATTTTTGAAAAGACGTGATGAATTCTCTTAATACAATACGCGCATGTGCGTAGACCAAGCCCCCTTGAAAATAAAAGGTATAGGGGGGACGAACAGGGCCATCCGCCGACAGTTCAATGGAAGAGCCATCAATAAAGGTTCCCCCCGCCATAATGAGTTCATCCCCGTAGCCTGGTGCATGGGCAGGAACAGGCGTGACATAGCTTGAAACAGGGGACCAGCTCTGCACCAAATGGGCAAAACTTAATTGATGTT
Organism: Vampirovibrionales bacterium; assembly: GCA_044345135.1. Lineage (GTDB taxonomy): Bacteria > Cyanobacteriota > Vampirovibrionia > Vampirovibrionales > JAJTHC01 > JAJTHC01. Next base: position 959 of record JBIJBR010000018.1, on the reverse strand, counting down.
CCGCCGTTTCTAGCCACAAGGTTTGAATAATATCGCTCCGTGGTGCATCCCAACGAGGCGACGCCTTAAATCCCAAGGCGTCTAAGACATAGGCAGCCAAACACATGCCCTTCACCGCTTCTTTTACCACGGTGGGAGCCAAAAATAACCCTTGTAAAAAGGTACGGGTCAGTTCAAACATATAGCCCCCATTGGCCCCAATGCCTGCACAGGTCAAACATTCGGCCACATCTTTCACCAAATCTGCACGACCCGCCACATAGCCCCCCGTCGGCACAATCCCTCCCCCAGGATTTTTAATCAGGGACCCCGCCATCAAGTCTGCCCCTATGGCGGTGGGTTCATGGGCTTCTAAAAATTCGCCATAGCAATTGTCCACCATCACAATGGCGGATGCATTATAGACTTTTAAAGCCTGAATCACGCGTTGCATGGCATTGATGGTCATGGGTTCTCGCGTACTGTAGCCTCTGGAACGCTGTAAATAAAGCATCTTCGCGTTTTGAATGAGTTCAATTTCAGATGGACAAAAGGTGCTACGAATGGATCCGTCCGCTTCAAAAACCATGAGTTCTTGATACGTCACCCCTTTCGCTTTGAGCGACTGCTTTGAATCGCCTCGTAAACCAATGACTTCTTCCAAGGTGTCATAAGGCCTGCCTGTGACCGAAAGCATGCTGTCTCCCTGATGCAAAACCCCATGAAGCGCTAAAGACAAGGCATGTGTTCCTGACACGATATGGGGTCTTACGAGGGCCGCTTCCGCTTCTAGGGCATCGGCAAAAATTTTATCTAAGACCTCTCGACCGAGATCATGATGTCCATACCCTGTGACACACGCAAAATGTTCTTCCCCTAATCGGTGACGTTTCATCGCCTTTAAGACTCGTTCGGTATTGGCGTAAGACAAGGACTCCAAATGGGGGAAAACCCGTTCTTGTAAAACGGTTTCAGCCCTT
>JBIJBR010000167.1:0-4213 GCA_044345135.1 Vampirovibrionales bacterium | reverse complement strand
CTTGGGAATATGGGGTTCAATAAGCGCCCATTGACTGTCAGTTAAGGGTTTATAGGCCATTTTTCAAGGTGTCCAAAACAAATAATAATACCCTCTATTCTAACACAAACTTACCGTATTGGTTCTAGTCCTTTTTTGAAGCCCTAGGCTTGCAAGGTAAATCCCACATAAAGCAAGACTAATGAATGCGGAGGCATTGAATTTCATGAAACGCATGAGGGGGGCTCCTTGTTTACGGTGTCTTTCGGCGTTTTTTTGCTTCACGACCATAATAATATAAGCCAATCGAAAAACCCAGTAAAACGACAAGCGTCCATAAGCCACTGCTTATCGAGGAAATATCAACCAAAAGGAACTGTAGAGCGTCTGGATCTGGATTTTTAGGTGAGATGATACTCGATAAAAAATGAGTCTGAAAATCGAGAGAAAAAATCCAGTATAAGGAAAAACATAAGGAAAGAAGTGGCAGCATCCACAGCAAGAGTCCTAAAAAAAGCCACCAGACGATGCGTAAAGGTATCAGCACCCACGGGTTTTTGAGATAAGGATGTGGAAAATCTAAAACGGCAAAGCAACGTTGATGCATCGGTCATTTAGTCCTTTCATTTAATCTTGAATAAAGTCGGGGCGTTTTAAACCAGGGCGGTAAAACAAATTATACGTGTCAAAGGGAATGACCTTTAGCGTTTCAGGGTGAACAATATGAATGCAGGAACGCTTGACACTGCGAACATCTAGGGTGTGGACGTCCATAAAATCGATAATTAAAATCCGAAACAGATTTTGATAGTTGACGGATTCAGGCAGTTCAAATTCAGGCAAACAACACAATAAAGACCCCACACTTTCGCCCCCTGATTGAGGGGAATGATTTAGTGCAAAGGCTTCAAAAAGCTTGGCCTTCATGTCGTGGCGAATGGTGTTGACTTGGCCGTGTTCTACCAGTAACTGGGCAGGGTCCACAAAAGTGGACAAGGGGGTCACCTGACCTTGATGCTTTAATCCATAGCCCATGGCAATGCCGTCGGGGTGACAAGGCACGGGAATCAGGTCTTGAGGCGTAAAGGTAGGGTATTGCTCTAAAATGGCGGAACGGACTTCGGTGAGTGTAAGACGATCGGTTTTGGCGTTGTAATTTTCCACACGGCCCGCATCCTGCACAGGCTGAAACGTCACGCCTCGCACGCAGGGTTGGGCTTGGGCATAGCGCAGAATATCCCCAATTTCCGCGTCATTTAAGCCACGTCGTACCACACAGACCAAGGTGGTGGAAATATTAAAGGCATTGAGGTGTTCAAGGGCTTTTTGACGAATGTCTCGTAAATCTTCTCCGCGTAAGACTTCTTGAGTGGGCGCGCTTAGGCTGTCAAACTGTAAATACACTTCAAAGCCCGCCCCATAGCTGGCCAAACGTTCTGTAAAGGCTTTGTCTTTGGCAATACGCACCCCGTTGGTGTTGAGCATTAAGTGTTTGATGGGCCGTTTTTTAGCCGCGTCGAGCACTTCAAAAAATTGGGGATGAATGGTCGGTTCTCCGCCTGAAATTTGAACGACATCAGGTTCTTTTTCATTGCGGACAATGGCGTCCAACATGGCTTCAATTTGGGCGAGACTACGGTGGCTCCCCGCCGTGGGGGAAGAGCCTGCAAAACAGGTGGGACAGGTCAGGTTACAGCGATCCGTAATTTCAAGTAAGGTCACACAAGAATGTTGTTCATGGTCAGGACATAAGCCACAGTCATAGGGGCAACCGTGCTTAATTTCTGTATTCCATTGATGCGGCATTTGCCCAGGCTTTAAGAATTGTCGGGTCTGCTTCCAGTAGGCATAATCCGTGGCGATGAGTACCTTTTCCGCGCCATGTTCTAGGCATTGTTTGACCATGTAGACTTTTTCGTTTTGTAGAATGAGTTTGGCATCTACAATTTTTAAACAGTGGGAACAAAGCGCGCGCGTGAGTTCTAAAAAGGTATAAGGGCGTAGGGGGGCCGAACAGCTGGCATTCATTGGGGCGTCCTCGTATCCGTGGTGAACATAAAAAAGGGGATGGTTCTAATTTAGCATAAATGAAACAAATCCTTTAAAACGCATTGTTTTTAATTGAAAATACGTTTATGCTAATGAGTATGAGACGTCATTGTATGTCTTTTCAATTTTAGAAGGAACTTCACACACCTTATGCCTATTCCATCGTTTATGGAAACACGGCGCTCTGCCTCTCCGTCACCCTTTGAAGCACAGCTTTTTCCTAGCGAAGCCCTTAATGGAGGCGCCTTTCCGCAACTGGCTTCCAACGGGCGGATAAGCTTGCCTAGCGTGCCTGAAGGCCTAGATGTTGAACATTATATTCCCTTGCTTCACTTGTATACCTCCATTCTAGAAGCCGAGCGCTTGATGCACCCCTTTCGTAAAAGCCTGAGTCTTCGCTCCAAAACGACAGGGACTTCACTGCCCCTGCATGCCGTCACCGCCTTAGACGCCAGCCCCTTGACCCCGAATCTTTATTTTAAGCGAGAAGACCAAACCATTATTAAAGCCTATAAAATGAGGGGCGCCTTCTGCGGGATGCGTCGTGCGATGTTGTCTTACGGGGCGACTCAGTTTATCGCCGTGTCTACAGGCAACCACGCCATGGGGATTTTAAAAGCTGCGGAATTGTTGCGCCCTGCGTCGGTTCAAATTGTGGTGCCCAACAATACCGCGGCGCTTAAGCTGAAAAACATCAATAGCAAAGTTTTAGCCGTGCGTCATCGGGGGGTAGACGCCAGCATCCTCTACATTGGGGATACCTTTGACGACGCCCGCGCATGGGCCATTGAACAAAGCTTGGGCGGCGAACGCTATTATTTGGACCCTTACAGTAACCCGTGGGTGGTGTCGGGGCAGGGGACCATTGGACTCGAATTATTTCGACAGTTGACGCCTATTTTGGCTCAGAACCCCGCCATTACGGAAGTGGTGCTAATTTCCCCGATTGGGGGAGGGGGCTTGTTGGCGGGCACAGCAACGGCCTTGGCCATGGCCTCCGCGTGGGAGGCGCGCTTTCAGTCGGTGTCGTTGAAGTTTGTGGGCCTTCGACTCCATAATATGTCCACCAAATATGGGGATGCCGTGCGTGTCAAAACCCCTGCGGCAGGGAACCAATCGATTTTTGACGCCTTAAATGTGATCCACGCCAAAATGAATGACGAGCAAATGGCGTGGGGCATGAAGGAAACCTTGCGTCATTTGGGGGCCCGTGTGGAAGGCCCGTCAGGCGCGCCGCTTTACATGGCCATGCATCACGCCGAATGGTCCCCGTCCCCCACGCGACTGGTGATTTGTATGGTTAGTGGCGGCAATGTCAGCGTCTTCCCTCATTAGTTGGTTGAAGCAGGTAGAAACCATCAACTTTAAGAGAAATTACCGTATAAGTTGTATATAAAGTGGGGACTTTATGAAAGTACTTTCGATGTAACCGAGAACATTTTGCAGTATTATGAACTTGCCACTTCCCTACTTTTTTGTGAAGATAGGATTACCAAGAATGAATCAAGGATGTTAGGTTGTGTGGAAATTATAGAAATTACTGAAGGAGAGTGGACTGAAATTGAAGGCTTGTCTTCCAAAGGAAAACGAGTAAAAGCATGGTACCAAAGAGTTAGTGATGAAAAAAAATTCTTATACAAATTACCTAAAGTCTTCGAATCACAGGGATATATCACTAGTGAAATATGGACGGAGATTATTGCCTATCATTTAGGGAAAGCGTTAGGATTAACTATACCAGAAGCCCAAATTGCTAGAACTGATTGCGATTATGGCGTATTGGTGGAAAACTTTCTACAAACAGATGAAATACTTATAGAAGCTAAAGACTTTTTAAAGTTTAGATCTAAAAAATACTCGCATAATGTGTGTTCAATTAAAGAATTCTTTGATTCTGATCCTGCATGGGAAAGTTACAAAACGATGCTCGTATTTGATTGTCTAATTGGAAATAATGATAGGCATGATGAAAACTGGGGAATATGTTATCTTTTTAATAATTCTGAATCAAACGTTCAACATAGATTTTCTCCTTTTTATGACAATGCTTCTTGTTTAATACGAGAATTAAGTGATCAAGAGATCGAGTCTAAATGGAATACTGATGAAAAGATTTTGAAATATGTAGAAAACGGTAAGCCTCCGAATTTGTATTGGAACAATGAAGATAAGACACGATACAATC
>JBIJBR010000195.1:0-3476 GCA_044345135.1 Vampirovibrionales bacterium | reverse complement strand
GGGTAGTCTGAAGCATTTAAAATCAAACCCAAGCTTGCTCCCGTCACAATAGCAAATAGAATGTGCCAATGACGTTTTGTTCCCAAACCCAACGCCAAGAGTGCCAGCCATAAAAAACGCTTCATATACTTTGTCCCTCTTTATTTTAAGTTTATTTTCAATTATACCGCTTCTCTAAATAAAGGCAAATCAAAGACGCACGGAGGAAAATACGACGTTTTAACCAAAAACGAGAATTTTCAATACCTCCACGCGATGATTCGGATTCAATCGACAGAAAGGCAAAAAGAATCAAGCTTATCTATGTTTTAAGTTTTGTAAAATACCACTACGCCTCATTCAAGGCCCATGACAACTGTACCGTCAGATGAGGCTGTTGGCTCACATCACACCAGTGCATGTCACGGTGACGGTTAAACCACACTTTTTGTCGACGCGCGTATTGCCTCACATGAATCGCGATAAGAGACTTGGCTTCTTCCATAGACAGTTGGCCTTCTAGGACTTTTACCCATTCAGGATAACCATGGGCCACCTGCAAGGCATGCGCAGCAGAGCCAAACTGCTGAAGCAATGCCTCCACTTCAGCCAGCCAGCCCGCCTTGAGCATGGCTTCAATACGGGATTCAATTTTTTGATACCGTGCCTGCTTGTCCCCTTCCACCAAGCCTAACCAACGAATTCGAGGGGGACGACCCCACGCGCTTTCGACCACACTTGGGCGCTTAAGCTGAGAAACAGGCTGTCCTGTGGCGTCGATAATTTCCAAAGCGCGAATAATACGGCGTTGGTCTTGCGGGTCCAACTGAGAGGCGCGCACGGGATCCCACTGCGTGAGTCGTTCATGCAGCAGATTCGGATGACTACTTTTTTTCTCCATAACTTCTTGCTCAAGGGAGCTTCTCAAGGCCAGATTCGGAGGGACCTCCACCATGGGGCGTGCTTCAAACAATTGCCGTAAATAAAAGCCCGTCCCTCCCACCATCACGACCGTCTGCTGCGTATGAAGACGTTCAAGCACCAAGGGCAAGACCGCTTCTTCATACATGACGGCAGAAAAGACTTGATCCGGCGCGACCAAATCCATCCCATAATGAGGAATCCCCGCCTGTTCGTCTAGACTAGGCTTTGCCGTCCCAATATCTAAACCTTGGTAAACCAACTGGCTGTCGCAGGAAATCACATCTGTTTTGAGCGTTTTGGCCAAGGCAATGCCCAAGTCCGTTTTTCCCGTTGCTGTGGCACCCGTGACAATAATAATTTCAGGAGAAGAAGACATAGAGAAGGATTCTTTTCATTGACGTTTTAGGACATTTTACTTCATAATACTAAGAATAATATACTCTATTAAATAAGCGATTATTTTTTTATGATGTCTTCCCCTTCTCAAGTCACCTCCTTCAAAGTTAATCCCTTCTTTCAACCCCTTGAAGAAGAACTCAAAGCCACCGTGGACTTTTTGCAAGGACTGCTTCCCCCTGAAGCCTTGCCCTTGGCAGACGCCACAGGTTATAGCTTAGAAACGCTCGGCAAGCTAGTTCGCCCCGCCATGGTGCATAGTTTATGGCAGGTCATTACCCAAAAACCCAGCGATGCACGCGTCGTTAAGCTCGCCGCCGTCACCGAAATGATTCATTTGGCCACTTTACTGCATGATGACGTCTTAGATGAGTCCGATTTACGACGAGGCGTTCCCACCGTGCGCCAACAATTTGGCAATCGTTTGGCGATTTTAGGAGGCGATTGGCTCTTGGCACAAGCCAGTCAAACACTCGCAAGCCTAGGAGACGTCACTTTGGTGAGCCTCTATGCCAAAGTCCTTGCAGAATTATGCGAAGGGGAAGTGCTACAAGATGCCTTAGCCTTTCAGCCTTTGGCCACGATTACATGGGACGCGTACGTTCAAAAAACCTATAAAAAAACCGCGAGCCTTTATGTCTGTGCCATGCAAGCCGTCGCCGTCTTAGCAGAAGCAGACGCCCCCACTCAGCAAGCGGCCATTACGTTTGGACGCGCCTTTGGCATGGCCTTTCAGTTTAAAGACGACTTACTGGACTACACCGCGGACCGCGAAACGGCGGGCAAACCCATTTTAGATGATATTCGAAACGGGCTTGCTAATGCTCCGGTTCTCCTTGCCTTTCAAGCCTACCCCGACCAACAAGATACCTTGCAAGCAGCCGTGCAGCGTGTCTTTGATGCCGTTCAAGCTTCCAGCGAACTCGGCACGATAGATGAGGCCTGTCTTGCTTTAAAAACGCTCATTACCGACCTTGGGGCGATCCAGTCCACCGAAGCCTTAATTCAAGACACCTGCCAAGACGCCCAGTCCGTTTTAGCGCAATGGCCACAGAAAGCCCCTGCCTGGTCTATTTTAAATCGCCTCATTCAACCCTAAGCGACATAAAAATTCGCTTGCTTGGTGGATATTTTAAAGAAGTGGCTTACGCTTTAGAATCTTCATCCCTTATAGTGCCAACAGGTAAATGTTCAATATCCAACCCCATTAGCCGACTAAGGAGACTTCCCCAGATGATGATCAGCAAAAATGATCTTTACAATACCCGCCGCGAAAGAAATGTAAACGTGATTGACGTCAACATTGAAAGCTTTGACCACCGATTTATCGATGAATTCAAAGACGCCATCAACCAAAACATTCAAGGGCAAAATGGCGTATTGCTTAACTTAGGGTCTGTAAACTTTATGGATTCCGCAGGCTTAGGTGTGATTTTGTATGGTCAACGTACTTTGGCCGAAGCAGGCGGACAATTTTCCGTTTGTCAAGCCCAAGGCTATGTCAATAAATTATTTAATTTAACAGGCATCAACAAGGCCGTTAAAATTTATAGCAGTGAACAAGAAGCCCTCGAACAGGGATAATTCTTATTTCATCGCACCCCACTTAAACAGGAAGGCACACCATGTCTTCCTGTTTTGCGTAAAGGCTATTTTTAAAGGTATGATGCTTTTCAGATAAAACCTTAGCGCTTTAACCCGTTGCACCAATAGACGTCCAAGCACTAAATGCGAGGCTTCTGAGACATTTTGCGGGCGTCCCACGTAAGCAAGTGGAGCAAGCGAAAAGGATGAGAAGGGGGGAGGATTTTCAAGGAGGGGGGAAGAGAAGGAGAGCCGCAACAATTTCCTTTTCTTTTCCCCTCCTTGAACCGCTTTTAGAGGTGTTGGAGACCTTTGGCGGCGCAAAGGTCTCTGACGAGCGACCAGCTTGAAACGAAAAACAGCATCCAAAAATTCACCTCAAATGACAATTTTATCTATAAAACATTACATCCCCTGTAAAGCGAAGCCTATCTTAGACATCAATAGATGTAAAATCCCATAAGAAAACTTGCTTTTTTAAGCTAAAAGCACTTAAAATAGAGGTAGATATTGTTTGTTATATTAATTGATTGAGTAAAAGGAAACCGTCCATGAAAATTCATGAATATCAAGCCAAAGACCTGTTTCGGAAA
>JBIJBR010000166.1:0-4241 GCA_044345135.1 Vampirovibrionales bacterium | reverse complement strand
ATTGCCGACGGCTTTTTTCTCGCTTCGACAAAACAAAAAGGAGTTTTACAGCCTTCTTGCATTTTGCAGCTGCCTTACAATGGCTAAAATGAAATCTCAACAGAACCTATAAATAACAAAAGAAATAATAAAGGGTAAATTAGTGAAATTGAATCAAGTCCAAAGACAAAGAATTGCTGAGGCATTCGCTTTGATACCAACTTTGATATCATGGGCTGGACATTTGTTTCCAGCAACTGTTCAAAGAGATCTTGTTCCTTTAAAATTAATACCCGTAGCAGAGATTTCGTGTTTTAAACCGCTTCCTTCAAAGCTTATTGGAACCTCTACAAGTACAGGAGACATGCGTGTAGGCAATATTAAGCCTGATCGATGGCTAAAAATAGGTGAACACGAACTTCATGGAAACACCCTATTACTTCCTACCACAGAGGATCCGAATACTTTAAGTCAACAAAAATTCTTTGGCTTTCAAAACTCCGACAATCCAAATTTAGAGAACAGTATCTTAAAAATTTGTAAATTTATAGATCCAAGATCAAATGGATATGAACTACGCGTCATAAATACAGGCAATATGAAACCACAACAAATACTACCCTATCATCAGGCTCAAGATTCTACACCCGTCTTTTTAGATGCGGCTCAACGTCTTCGGAATCCGCCGCCTAAAAAACAGCGAGTTCCTAACAAATTATTTGCCACTTTACCTACGATTTGGCCACAATAAAAAAGCTTTTGTCCGTCTTTATCAATAAGCGATTCTCTACACCCTGTTATGATGCTTTTCAGCTAATCGAAGTGAGGCTTTAAACCCTTACCTAAACCGACGTCCACGCAAAAATCCGAGCGGGTGAGCGGATTGCGAATCCCCCTAGGGGTTTTGCGTGGACGTCTGCTTTAAAAATACGTCCAACATTTAAACACTCTATTGATTAAGGCGTGTAGGAGAGACGGTGGGAAGCAGTTGATGAATCACCACTTCACTCATTAAACCCCAACGGGGAATACTCAGTGGAAACTTACGCTTCATCCACGGAAATTTAATGGGGCAAGGAATACTGGCTGTCCCCGTGGCATGATGCACAAATAATTGGCAATACTCATTTAAACGATACCAGTTTTTCACATAAGGCGATTCCGTAATTACTTGCGCCAACCAGTCGGGACAAGCAAATTGCCCCCCATGCGTATGCCCTGCTAAAGCGACGTCAAACACGCCCCAATTCAAAGGCTTCGCCACTTGAGCGGGATTATGTAATAAAAATAGGTGATTGTCTTCAGGATGTTGCGCCGCCTTTTGAATCAGGCCTTCGGCTTGAGGACATCCTTGAATAAAGTCATCGATCCCATGAAAAGTCAAAGCCCCTTGTGTGTTTGAAAAGTAATGCTGAACAGACTCATTGACAAGCATGTGAACGCCTGCCGCTTCCATGGCACGGCGAGTGTCTTTACCACGAGAGGGTTCATAATAGTCATGATTACCCATCACCCCAAAGCAGGGTAAGGTGGGTAGCGCTTGAAACCATTCAGTCAGCGCGGGAAGGTAATGATTGCTATGGGCAATGGCGTCTCCCGTAAAGACAATGGCATCCACTTCATAGCGTGTACATAACGTATGTAATAAGGGAATTAAGGCCTCTAACCACGCTTGAGTGTTCCAATCCAAGTGAAGGTCTGACAAATGTAAAAGGGTGACGGGCGTCTGTAATGACTTGGCTGGTATTTCGACGCGTTCATAACGAATTTGCAGATGCCCTTGTAAGTGAGTCGACCAAAGAGAAGGCACCACCAAGGAGCTCCACTGCAGGAGACTTTCCGTTTTAGATTCAAGCTGATGCTTAAGCATAGGTCGCCTTTTTTCCCTTTTAAGTGAGCGTGCGATCGAGATAAAATTGAAGCTGACGTTGGACGTATTTTCCTAAAATATCACCTTCAAAATGAAGGAAGTCCCCCGCTTGAAAGTCCCCTAAATTGGTATGGGCCAATGTATGCGGAATAATGCAACAGGTAAAGGTTTTGTCCGTCACGGTATTAAGGGTCAGACTAATGCCCTGTAGCGCAACACTTCCTTTGGGCACAAATAGGGCGTGGTGCATCGATTCTTTTGGCAGTGCTAGTGTCCAAATAAAGCATTCCCCTTCCGCTTCAATACCAAGAATTTCAACGCTTCCATCCACATGGCCTGTGACGTAATGCCCCCCCAAAGGGCTACTGGGTAAAAGGGGTAACTCCAAATTAAGGCGAGTCCCCAAGGTGATGGTTTTAAACTCCGTGCAGGCCAAGGTTTCCGCCGAAAGCGTCACGTCAAAATAGTCATGCGTATCATGCTGATGAAAGTCCGTCACGGTGGTACAGCAACCATTGAGTGCAATACTCGCGCCATGACTAAGCGGCTGAGGCAAAGGCGGGGCAGCCACTTGAACGTGTAGCCCTTTTTCAACAGTGCTTAAAGCAACGACTTCACCAACGGCTTGAATTAATCCAGTAAACATAAGACTCCTCCCTTTTATTTCAATGGACACGCATTTCAATGGACACGGGTGTGAACTTAGGCACTACGGTTGAACGTATTTAAACGGCCAAATCAGGAAGGAGCGAATCAGAAAAAGCTTCAAATTCAATAAAATCAGGGGTAATACGCTGGGGGATCAACCCTTTTTCATAGCCTTCTTGAAGCATAAGGGTGACGGCTTGACGAATTTCAGGGGTAATGGCCAAGGTCAAGTCATTAACGTACATGGCGACAAATTGATCGGTTTTTTCAGGGGCTAAATCTCTCGCGTAGACTTGGCAGCCTGCGAGTGTTTCAGCACGATGATCCAAACCCCATTTGACGGAGCGATACAGCACACGACAAATTTTTTGAATCAGGGCTTCTCCCAAATCTCGCCGAATGCCGTTACAGCCTAAAGGCAAGACCAAACCTGTTTTCTCAAACCACCACTCACCCAAATCGACAATTTTATGGAGGCCTTCTTCACGATACGTCACTTGGCTTTCATGAATCACCAAGCCTGCAATGACTTCGCCTGCCAAAACGGCTTGGGGGATATCGTCAAAATGGATTTTAACCGTGAGAATTTCGGGGCAATAAAGCTTAAGAAATAAATACGCAGAGGTTTGTTCCCCTGGAATCGCGACGGGTTTTCCTGACGCTAAAATTTTATCCAAATCCATCGGGGTTTTAGCCACCAGTACAGGGCCATATTGTTCACCAATGGAAGAGCCTACAGGGAAAATCGCATAACGATCGTGCAAATACGCATAGGCATGATAAGAAATCGCGGTCAGTTCATAGGTCCCTTCCGCCGCTTCTCGATTCAAGGTTTCAATATCTTTAAGCACATGTTCAAAAACCAAGCCTTCGGTGTCGATTTTATGTTCAGCCAAGGCATAAAACATAAAGGCATCATCGGCATCGGGACTATGAGCGACTCGAATGACAGCGGGTGTAGACATAAAATATTCCCTCACATATTGAACATATGATTCCATTATAAATGAAAAATAGTTTTTAACATCCCTATGACTTGCTTTTTCAAACGACTTCTTCTATAATGAGCTCGTAATCTTTTCTAACGTTTTGGGATCTAAGTCCCCTCTAGGATTTAAAGGTAATTTGTCCTGTTTCAAGGAAAGAAGAACCCATCGATTTTACTTTATAATTTAGCCAAAACTGAGCACCCCTCTACCCTACGGAGTATTTTTTATGCGTCATTTAGAATTAAAACAAGGTGATTTAGAAAATCTGATTGCCAATGCCTTGTGGACCTTAGAAGCTGAAACAGAACACGCCGCTGTGCATGTGGGAGATATTCAAGCCCACATTAATCAAGGGGAACGTCAATGGGCGTATACAACGGTAAAAACCGTGGTGGACCGTCTCGTAGACAAAGGCTTGGCCAGTCGCGTGAAAGTCGGTAAAAAGTTCGCTTACGTGAGTGTCTTGAATCGAGAAAATGCAGGATTGGCGGCTTTAAAGAAATTGACACGGCAGTTTTTTAGAAATGATCTAGATGAACTACAAGTGGCTGTTTCCCAGTTGCGTCAAGAAGGTTTTGCGATTCAAGCCGCCACGCGTGCCTCTCAAGAAGAACTTGAACGTGCGTTTAATACACCCGCGTTTGTCAATCTTCTAGCTTCTGTTGAGATTTATTAAGAGGCCTAATACCCTTCTTTAAAAGGAGCGTGTATATGCCTTATTCGCTGCGTCTTAATTCCTATCAATGGGCAGGGAT
>JBIJBR010000165.1:0-4256 GCA_044345135.1 Vampirovibrionales bacterium | reverse complement strand
TGGGGCGGGCCTCCTTCAAGTTGGGCGTGATCTAAAGCATCCGCCAAAGGGAGATTGGGGGTATTGAAGTAGACGTCCATGGCTTGGTTCACGCGCTGGCCTAAGCTCGTCCACTGTTTAGGGTACGCACTCGGTATGCCTGTGGCCATGGCGTCTAAAAAAACAGACGCCTGCTTCGGAGGCAAGTGCGGCTGTAAAAAAACGGGACTCATCGCCAACGATTGACGCGCGGGAATAATTAAGCCTGAGCGTACCCAGCGGGCTTGGCTTGAGGCGGTACTTAAAAAACGCAAGAACGCTTCCGCTTCTTTGGGGTGACGACTCTGGGCGGAAAGGCCGTAGCCTGTGGCATCAATCCCCACACGACTGCCCGCACGCCCCCGCGGAAAGGGTAGTACGTCCCACTGAAAAGTCGCTTCTTGCCGAAGTAAAGGCACGCTCCAACGTCCACTGAGTAAAAATAACAAGCGCCCCTGTAGGAACAAATCCGTCATGCTGGTGTTGCCGATGGCGTGTCGATTCGGGGCAAAAGCGGGGGTCTGTCGTAGGGCTTTATAAGCGTTTAAAGCTTTGACGGCAGGGGCATCTAGGGCAAATGTATCCTGTTGAAAGGCATGGCCTCCTTGACTCCAAATAAAGGGGAGCCAAAATAAGGCGGGGGCTTGATAAAAACTCAAAGTCCAGCGATCCGCTAGACGTGGCGAACCTACTTTTCGTTGACGCTGGCGTGTCGCTTCACGCGTGGCCACGGCGTGAGCCACGGTATTGAGATCCTTAAACGTCCAAGTGGGCTTGACATGGGTTTGTGCGGAGGCGGGCAATTCCTTTAAAAAATCCTGATTGACATAGATGACCACATTAGAGACATCTCTAGGAAGGGCGCACCAAACGCCTTGCGGACTTTTTAAGCTTTCTAAAGCGGAAGGGAAATACGCAGAAGGTTCCAGTCCCGCGACGGTATTTAAATCCCGTAGTACCTCGCTCTGGCAAAAACGAGGCACATCTAAACTATTGAGCATCATGACATCAGGCGCTTGCTGAGACACCATCATCATTTGCAGACGTTGTGTATAAAAATCAGGCGTATGCTTGATCTGGACATGAAGATGGGAGTGCTGGGCTTCAAAATCGTGAATTAATGCCTTAAGCGTTTGTAATTCTTCCGTATTACCCCAGACACTCATACTGAGCGTGATGTCCGCATCGTTTACCGATCGATGGCTCCACGTTTGCCACAGCAACCAAGCGAGGCTTAAAAGTAGAAGCAGAAGCCCCCAGCCCGTTAAACGACGGAAGACGAAACAGCATTGTTGTAGTACTTGAGCGGCCTGATTAAAAAATAGCATGCGTTTATTATACCGCATGATGCTTTGGCTATTGTAAAGAACCTTTGTAACAAAAAGGCAATGGATTGAATCCTTGCGTTTTTATTAACGAGAGAGAGATAAGGATGTTTTCTTTTATTTCGTTTACAAGATACACGAACCACATCATAGTTAATTAATAGAAAGAACCTTTACCTCATGGGCATTAATTTAAACGGCAGTAACACGCCTGCTATCACCATGACGACAACCAACATTATTCCCGCGGGTCGCAGCGTGGATGCCAACGGCCTGACGTGGATCACTTCCACCGAAGAAGCCGACACCACGACGCCCATTACCCCAAGCGCTGAAACTGCCGATGTGGGTACTGTAGAATTATTGGACGCCTTAAAAGCTCTACTTGGGTTGGATCTCAATCCAGCAGGCGGTACCACGACTACTGATACTACTGCAGAGACTCCCCCCACAAACGTCATTCCTGCAGATCAGACCGTTGATGTCAATGGCCTGACGTGGATCACTTCCACCGAAGAAGCCGTCACGCCAAGCGCTGAAACCGCTGATGTGGGTACTGTAGCACTATTGGACGCCTTAACAGACTTACTGGGAGAAGACCTTGTCCCCGCAGGTACCACGACCGTAGATCTCACCGCCGAAGCAGACACGCCAAGCGCTGAAACCGTCGATGTGGGTACCGTAGAACTATTGGACGCCTTAAAAGCCCTACTGGGTGGGGACCTTAACCCCGCAGGTGCTACGACCGCCACAACCGCAAACACCCCCACCGCCACAAAAAGCTACCCCACCTTAGCGCCTGAATCCATTTAAAACTTGATTGCTCTCAATACAGATTTTGGTGACGACAACCCCAGCCCCTCATTCAAACTCAGACTGATTAATCAAACGTTAAAGCAATTAAATTCAGTGAGTGACGTCTTATTCTCATTACGGGCAGATCTCGAACCAACAAATCCTACTTATCTAAAATTTACAAAGCAAATTATGTCAATTTCTCAGATGAGTATTTCAGTCCAGTATCAAAAAAATATACTTCAAACGTTTATCAATCAAGTAACTGATGAAGTTAAAAAACAAGGACTCACGGTTGTGGACTATCCTAAAGAACAACAAATGAAAAGTAAAATAGACGTATTGCAGCAACTGATTGCTCAACAAGAACCCGAATCACCCTACTATAATTACCTAATGTCACAATTTAAGGCATTATATAAAGATCATACTGTCATGAAAAACCAAGCCAATCCCGAAGTAGAGAAGCTGGTCAAAGACATTAGCTTAAAAAATAAGGCCGCCATTGAAAACGGTACCTTTGACACTCGGCCCATGCGTGTATTTGAAATACGTAACGACTCAGGGCGTTTAAGGACCTTAATGGCTGATTTAGACCCTAGGAGTAATGCGTATTTGGCACTTGAAGAAAAGATAAAAATGCTAGATAAAGAGCTGATGTCTCTTTCACTTCAAATGGATACGGATCGTGATCCAACAAGAGACCCCAAAGCATATCAAGCCGAATTAGAAGGTATGTTGGCGGATTCAGACCCCAAGGGGGGTACTTATCTTGCCTTAAAAGAAGAATTAGACCGACTCACCACCACGACTCCAAATGTTGAATTAAAATACCTCTAAAACGGGATTTTGGCTTTTCTTTCACAGCTCGACAGGGGGCGCACGGCTTTAGTAGCTAGGCGTCCCCTGTTGGCGTACCGCATTGTAAAATAAATAACCATACGTTGTCTCTTCGTTGTCGCTACGATGTTTTTGTTTACTTGTGTACGTCTATGTACACGCCCGCACAAAAAATCTAAGCTCCTAGAATAGCCTAACGTCTGCTTAATTCTTTTACAATGCGTTTAAATATTCAAAATCCCAAGCGGGGGTGTCGGGTGCACGCGCTGCCAAGTGACCCATTTCGTAGATCACTTCGCCGTCTAATAAATCACTTAAGTAGGCTTTCACCGCAGGCGCTTCTTCGGCGGACACACACAACACAAAGCCAATGCCTGCATTAAAGGTATGTAGAAGACTGAGCATCTCCAAATTACCCGCTTCCGCCAACCATTGAAACACAGGAGGCAACGGCCACGCGTCCACATTTACCACGGCTTTTAAATGGGGCGGTAAAATGCGCGGAAGGTTGTCCTGAAAGCCTCCGCCTGTCATGTGAACCATGCCCTTAATCGCTGAACGGTGTTCTTGCAAGAGCGCTAAAATGGGCTTGACGTATAAACGCGTCGGCATGAGCAAGGCGTCATACAAAGAGTCTTGCGTATAAGGCAAAGGTAAATCAGCGTCGATCTTGGCTTGCTTTAGAATATGTCGAATCAACGAATAGCCATTGGCATGGGGGCCACTAGAGGCCACCCCCAATAAGACGTCGCCCACTACCATGCGGTCTGATTTAGGGAGCAAGTGCGCTTCTTCCACCACGCCTACGGCAAAACCTGCCAAATCATATTGATGCTTGGCGTAAAACCCAGGCATTTCTGCCGTTTCTCCCCCCACTAAAGCACAGTTAGACGCCTGACAGGCCCCCGCGATACTCTTTAAAATTGTGGCAAAGACCTCGGGTTCAATCCGTTCGGTGGCAAAATAATCCAAAAAGACGAGAGGCTCCCCGCCTTGGGTCAGTAAGTCATTGACGCTCATGGCCACCAAATCAATGCCAATGCCGTCATGACGCCCCAACTGTTGTGCCAATTCTAGCTTGGTGCCCACGCCATCCGTAGCGGCCAAAAGCACAGGGGAGTCGTACCCCTTGGGCAAACGAAATGCCCCCGAAAATCCGCCAATTCCGCCGAGTAAGAGCTCCGCACGGGCTTGGGTGCTGGTGGCGTCTTTCGCAATGTCAACCACCGCTTTGGCACGATCTAAATCGACCCCCGCTTCACGATACGCCTCATCACT